>NZ_ADHJ01000038.1:0-55230 GCF_000193415.1 Paenibacillus vortex V453 | reverse complement strand
AGGACTCAGATTAATGCAAAATGCTCACATGAAAATTTCTCAAAAAACCATCAAAAGATAATGAATAATAGGGATAAGTTCTATAGGGACTTATTTGATGTGTTAATGTCAGGAATAGTTAATACAGAATCAGTTGATAAAGTATTTAAAAAGGCATTAGATAATGATTTAGCTGAATACAAGACGTTGCCAACGCATAAGGTTACCAAGGAATTACAAGAGAAGTATTAATTTATGAAGGGAGGCCACTTCAAATCTTATACCATGTAGATGATTCGGCTCTCCTTTCCTATTGTCAGTTATTTAGTAAGGATATTGAAAGGAGCATACAACAGTTATGTTTCTCAAATTACACTTTAAAATTGGGAAATTATGATGTCGTTTATCAATTTTTTGATGAATTTATAATAAAGTTAATGGTTCAAGATAATATAGTTTTAAAAATTAAATCACTTACTTATGATGAATTTGCTCCAAAAGAGTTAATCCAACAATTCAAGTTTTTATCTGATCCCCCACATAGACTTGAACGTTATCTGAAACTAGGCGATGAGCGATTCCGTTTTGAAATTAAGGAAGCACTTCAAAGTAATCAATTCGTTCCCCTAATAACTAATTCGCAAGTATGGATTTGGTCTGAATACGATATTAGGTTAGCAATTAATAGCGATGGATTTACTCATTTATTGCTTGATAATCTGTAGTTGTATTTTGAATGTCTTGTCAGAAGGTTCATCTTTTTTATGGCTGCCAATTTTTAAACAAAAGTAGAGATTTTTTATTCCAGTAAATTTCGTGACGATGCCTTATGACAACTCATAAAGCACCCAATAGATTAGCCAAGGAAAAGTCACGGTATATTCAGTATCCGGTGAACTGGTTCCCTTGGTAAAAAGAGCTTTTGAAGCCTTTAAGTGCTACAACAAACTTGCTTCTTATCCATTGCGTATAGCTATTTATTGACCCACGCGTCTAAAAACTGAAGATTATCTGAGATTTGATTACAAAACAAGAAGAGATAAAATTCCGAAGCAAAAGTTAAAGAAGATTCTTATAAACAATACTTACTTAGCTTTAGAAATTAAAATCAAGCCCTTACCCCTCCCGGGTAAGGGCTTCTCTTCTTTCCCAACAAAATTCTAACTCTTGATAGCCCCCATCATAATTCCCTTCACAAAATACCTTTGCACAAAAGGATACACCATAATGATCGGCAGCGTGGCGACCATGGTCACCGCCATGCGGATGCTTTCGCTGGACACCGGGATCCGCTTGGAGCCCTGGGCCAACTGCTGGGCATCGGATATCATGCCGGCGGTTTGGAACTGGTTGAGGATTTTGACCAGCACGGCCTGCAAGGTCTTGAGCTCCGGCTTGTAGGTATAGACATAGGAGTCATACCAGGAGTTCCAGTGGCCGATGGCCAGGAACAGGCCGATTGTGGCGAGCACCGGCACGCACAGCGGCATGATGATGCGGAAGAACGTCTGCAGGTCGTTCGCGCCGTCGATTTTGGAGGATTCCTCGATCTCGCCGGGGATCTGCTCCATGAAGGTACGCACGAGAATCATCAGGAAGACGCCGATCAGGCCGGGGAAGATGTAGACCCAGAAGGAGTCGATCAGTCCCAGGGATTTGATAATCATATAGGTTGGAATGAGGCCGCCGCCAAAATACATCGTGAACACAAAGAAGAAGGAGAAGTATTTCCAGCCGAGCAGGCTGCGCTTGCTGAGCGGATAGGCGAGCAGCGTGATGAAGAAGATGGAGGCCGCCGTTCCGACAACCGTCCGGAGTACGGTCACCTGAATGGCGTTCCATATCTCCGGATTCCGGAAGATGGTCACGTAACTCTCGATGGTAGGCACTCTAGGCCAGAAGTACAGATTACCCCGCATCGTATCGGTGGCATCGTTCAGGGAGATGACCAGGATATTCCAGAAGGGATAGAAGGTCACGAGAAAGATGCCGGCCAGGAATACATATAAAGAGGCGTCGAAGATACGTTCGGGCATGGTTTTTTTGCTTAACATGGATGTACCTCCTTATGGTTTAGAATAGGGACTGGCCGTTGAGCTTCTTCGCCGTATAGTTGACGATGACCACAATGATGAAGGCCACAACGGAGCTGAACATGCCAACGGCTGCCGCATAGGAGAACATGCCGTTCTGGATACCGTAGCGGAACGAATAGGTGGACAGCACGTCCGAGTAATCCCGCGTCAGGTCGTTGCCCAGCAGGAAATGCTGGTCGAAGCCCGCATTCAGAATGCCGCCGAGTGCCAAGATCAACAGAATGACAATGGTCGGTTTCAGATGAGGCAGGGTGATGAACCGAATCTGCTTGAATCGGTTCGCGCCATCCACCTTGGCAGCCTCGTACAGCTCCGGGTTAATGGACGATATCGCTGCCAGATACATAATCGAGCTGTAGCCCATATCCTTCCACGTATTGCCGAGCGCGACGATCCACCAGAAGTATTTTCCGTTCTGCAAGAATAAAACGCTTTCATTGGTGATATGGAAGAACTTCAATATGCCGTTTATTGCACCATCTGAAGACAGCAGGGTGACGATGATATTTGCCGCAATTACCCAGGAAATGAAATACGGAAGATAAGAGGCGGTTTGCACCGTCTTTTTGAATTTCACGTTCTTGATTTCGTTAATCGCGATGGCGATCAGAATCGGCATCGGGAAGGAGAACAGAAGCGTGATCAGCGTGGAAGCCAGCGTATTGCGCATAACGATCCAGAAGTCGCCGTTGTTGAAGAAGTAGCGGAACCATTCGAAGCCGACGAACTCGCTTGTGAACAGGGTCGACCAGAAGCCGCCCAGGGTAGGCTGGTAATTGACAAACGACATGTATAAACCAACCATGGGCGTGTAGGCAAATACAATGGCCCAGATCAGACCTGGCAGCATCATCAGGAATAGATATTTCTGCTGCTTCAGAATGGCCCATCGTCTTTTTCCGGGAGGACTTATGTTGATGTCACTCCGCGTCTGTAGTGTTGTAGCAGGTTTCATATGGGGCACCTCGCATCTCAAGTTATCTAAAATTATAAGACTCCCAAAAAAAGAGTGTCGATATGACAATGTAACGAATGATGCTTGAAAATAACTTACATTGTTTGTTCCCATAGTTAAAATGGCGAAATCGCTATAATATTAAGGGATAAGCTGACACAGGGGGTATGAACATGTATAGCATTTTTCTCGTGGATGACGAAGAACTAGAGCTTGAGATGATCCGAGATTATATTCGTTGGGAAGAGATGGGGATATATGTCGCCGGAACAGCCCTGAATGGCAGGGATGCTGCTGAGAAGATTGAAGTGATCCAGCCTGATATCGTGCTGACGGACGTCCAGATGCCTGTGATGAACGGACTTGATTTGGCTAAGCAGGTGAGTGAGCAGTTCGACTGGATTCAGTTCGTATTCCTGACCGGACATGATGAATTCAATTATGTGAAGTCAGCTTTGAATGTGGGAGCGGTCGGCTATTTATTGAAGCCGCTGGATTTAAGTGAAATTGTAAGCGTTATCGATAAAGTGAAACAGCGCTGCGAGGAAGTACGGATGAAGAACCGTTCGATTCGCGTGACCAAATCCAATATTGTAAAAGAAATGATTTTTGAGAAGAACGAGGAACGCTTATTGAACCTGGCTGGCAGCTACCATAAGCTGTCCCGTGATTCGGAGCCCAAGACGTATACCCTTGCTCTGCTGAGTATCGATAGTCAAAGCGTCACACCATCGGGACTGTCCATGGAGGATGGCCTGGCACGCCTTCAGACTTATATGGAGGAATGGCTCGCGGATAAAAAGCTGCAGGCTGACTTTGTTGTCTGCCGGGAAGGGGAGCTTGGCATCCTGATGGATGCTGCTTACCATCTGAGTCGGTTTACTTGGGAAGATGTTCTGAAGGAGATGCAGGGTACGCTCGGCTTTACGATGACGGCGGCTGTCAATGAAGAACCGGAGGAGCTGTCCCGCGTCCAGGATTTATACCGGGAGACGCGTTTCATGCTGGAGGAGATGTTCTACGTGGGGAACGGGAGAGTCATCTATGCCAAGGATGTGCAGCGGCAGCTGGGGAGCCGCCAAATTCCTCCCTTTCAAGAGGCCGCTTATTTCGAGGATATTCATCAGCTGGCATTGGAACAGGCCGCGCAGAAGCTGCGGGAGTTCTTCAGTCGGTTGGTTAAACTTCGGATTACGAAATCGGAGGTGTGCGACTTTGCGATTGGCGTGGTGGAGCGTCTGCTGGAGCAGATCCATGAACCGATGACAGAGAGCCACAAGCGGGCAGAGCTGTACCAATCCATCTATCAATGTCGGACGATTATGGAAATCGAAGCGATTGTCTTGGAGTTTGCCCGGCATGCTAATCGATACGCTGGAACACCGGTTCATGGACAAAAATGCGAGACTGGTGCATCAGGTGAGAACGACCATCGATCAGACCTTTCATCAGGCCATTACCATCAACAGTTTGTCCGATCAGGTATATCTGTCTCCCAACTACTTGCGTTCCATCTTCAAAGAGAAAACCGGGATGACGATCCATGATTATTTAACGAGAATTCGCTTGAGCAAAGCCAAGGAGCTGCTGGCTGACGACTTCCCTGAAAGTCCAGGATGTCGCTCAAAGGGTCGGTTACGAGAGCACGTCCTACTTCATTTCCTTATTCCTCAAGAGCCAAGGAGTCACGCCTAATGAATACCGAAAAAGCATATAGCCCACTCGGAAGGCTGGGCCGTATCGCGAGGTCCTTCCCACTCGGCCAGAAGCGCGCGTATTCCAATTGGCGGCTTCGGCACAAGTTCTTTTTTATCTTCCTGATCGTGATCATCCTGCCGTTCTCGCTATTGATCTATTACTCGTATTCCTCGACCCGCAGCACCATTACGGAGCATACCTATACCGCGCTGAACGGATCGCTGGCACAGATAAACACGAATGTGGAGAAGCGGCTGGAGTATTACAATCAACTGTCGAACATTCTCTACATGGATGCCCAGCTCCGTAATTACCTGTCTACCGATTATGAGCAGGCTTATTATTATCTGGATGCATTCCAATATATCAACCGCACGCTGCCGTCCCTGATGACGCTGAATGCCAACATTCTGGGCATTACGATTTATACGGGCAACCATACCCTCTATTCCGACGGTCAATATGTCAAATATACGGAGGAGCTAGCCCCATCGTTAGAAGAACAGGTGCTGGAGGCCGCGGGAAACACGGTGTATTTCCATTCCGAGGACTTCCGGGCCGAAGAGGCGTCAATCACCATTGCGCGTTCATTGAGTTATTTCAGTCTGCAGCATCCGTACGGCATTCTGACCATCGACATTAACGATAATGAATTTTACTCCCTGATCAAGATGGAGAACTATAACAAGAGTGTCTATATCATTGACCAAAATGGCAGCGTGATCAGCACGGGAGATCAGGAGCTGAAGTCGAACCAGCTGTTTGACGTATTTCCCATTCAGGAGAAACTGACGGAGGACGACGGTTATTTCGATATTCGAATACACGGGCAGGAACGCTTTTTTACATATAAAAAGCTGAGTAACGGCTGGGCCACGGTCATTACCGTGCCATATGACGAGCTGCTCGCCAATACAAACAAGGCGACCAGGAATATCATCTGGTATTCTGCCGTAGCGATTGGCATCGCGGTCCTGCTGCTCTATTTTACGACCAAGTTCATGACCAAGCGCATCGAGGTGCTGCTGCAGCAGATTCGGAAGGTGGAGCGCGGGGATTTCCGGCTGTCGATCAAACCAATGGGGCATGACGAGATCGGCCAGGTGTCCTTTGCATTCAATAAGATGGCCTCTACCATTCAGACCTTGATCCATGACGGGTACGTGAAGGAGATAGCAAGGAAAGAGTCGGAACTGAACACCCTGCAGGCGCAGATCAATCCCCATTTTCTGTACAACACCCTGTCCTCGATATCTTCCCTGGCGTTGAAGGAAGGGGCGATGCAGGTGTATCAGATGGTTAATTACTTGGCCAAGTATTACAGGGTATCGCTGAATAAGGGGAAGCGCATCATTCTGCTGGAACAGGAAATCAATCTGGTGAAGAACTATGTAGCGATTCAGAAAATACGGTTTCGGGATAAACTGCATATGCATTATGACCTGGATGAGCAGCTGTTCGGGACCACGACCATCAAGCTCATTCTGCAGCCGTTCATTGAGAACTGCATCAATCATGCCATATGGGATGAGTCGGGGATCAACATCATTGTGAAGGTGAGGCGTGAGGGTGACGGCATTGTACTTCAGGTTATTGATGATGGCATCGGGATGACGCCGGAGCAGTTGGATCAAGCCCTGAATAAATCCGGCAATCTGTCCGGATATGGCGTGAAAAATGTGGATGACCGGATCAAGCTCACCTACGGGGAGGAATATGGTGTCAGCATCTTCAGCCGACTCGGCATCGGAACGGCGGTCACCATTCGGATACCTGTAATCTCCGATAGGCATCCCGAATATCAACTGGATAAGCAGCAGGCCTTGTTGGAATGACAGACGTTTTGCATTATGAATTGTAAGATTGCGTTATAGAACAATGAACTCCCTGTTTTTACAATGATAGATATATTCGATCACATGAATATGACGACCTTAGAAAGGGGTTCAGGGTATGAAGAAACTAAAATTGATTCTGGCAGCAGCCCTTGTTATGACAACGCTTTCGGCTTGCGGCGGCAACGAGAAGGCGGCATCGGGCGGAGACAGCGGTACGGAAGGGGACAGCAGCGCACCCATTACGTTAACCTGGTTTGACCAAAACACGGGGGATGCCTTCACCAATCCGGTTGCGCAAGTGATTACGGAAAAGACGGGGGTCACCGTTGAAATCCAGCAGCCTACGGGCAATCCGGTAGAGAAGCTGAACCTGATGCTGGCCAGCGGTGATCTTCCCGATGTTATTTTGATGAGTCGTGGAAGCGATATCATGAACAAATATATTACCTCCGGTGCGGTCATTCCGCTGAATGATCTGATCGAAGAACATGGACCTAATATTCAGAAAATGTACGGCGATACGTTGACCAAAACGAGAAGCGAGGACGGCAACAATTATTATTTCTCCAATTGGTACGGCCTGGAGCAGTACCCGGTGTTCGGATTCATGATGCGCAAGGACATCATGAAGGAGCTCGGCGTCGGCGATAAGATGGACAATGGGGAGCCGTTCACGGCGGAAGAATTCGAGGCATTGCTGGTAAAATTCAAAGAGAAATATCCGACCATCGACGGCAAAGAGAGCATTCCGATGTCACTTAATGGCGAGAATATCGGGAGCGTCAGCGGCAGCTTCAAAGGGATGTACGGCATCATGCCGTATTACGAAACGAACGGTGAGCTGAAGAAGGACATTCGCGATCCCCGCTACCTTGAAATGGTTAAATTCCTGAATTCCCTGTATCGCAAGGGGCTGCTCGATAAGGAATGGGCCACGATGAAGACCAAGCAGTACGAGCAGAAGCTGGGCAACGGCAACGTATTTGCCACGGCGGAAGCGCTGTGGAATGTGGGCAATGCGAATGCGCTGCTCAAAACCGAAGCCGCCGATAAGGCCACCGAGGACGAGCGCCAATTCTATCAATATAAAGTGCTGGCCCCGGGCGTGAAGCCCGAAGAGACAACCTACGGACCGAAGAGCTCTCTGGGCTGGGACGGGGTCACGATCAGCCGCTCCAACAAGGATCCGGTCAGAACGATGAAGCTGCTGGATTTCCTCGCCAGCGAGGAAGGCCAGTACCTGCTGATGTGGGGGGTTGAGGGCGAGCATTGGGATATGAAGGACGGCAAGCATGTGCCAAGACAGGAAGTGCTGGATGCTTTCAAGAAGAACTGGGACGAGGCCTCTCGTACAACAGGCATCCGCAAGTGGACCTGGATGATCAAGAACGGTCCCGGCGAGGACGGTACCCCGTATGACCTGATGGGCCGTTACCAAACCGATCCGGTCACGGATCTGGCGATTAAGAATCTGGCGGACACGTCCTTTGATACGGCACCTTATGACAATTTGGGACCTGCAGGCGGAACGCCGGAGGCCATCATGGAGACGAAGGTGAATGATACGATCAATAAATATTTTCTGAAGATGGCCCTGTCGCCTTCCGAGGATCAAGTGGTGGAGTCTTATAACCAGATGATGGCAGAGGTTGAGGCAGCTGGACTTGCCAAGCTGGAAAAGATCTATACGGACAACTACAACCAACGTCAACAATTATGGGATAAATAATCGTGCTGAGGGGAGTCAGAAGATGCTTCGTCTTTTGGCTCCCCTTTACTCTATGATCCAACATCAATGCGCAGCGGAAGGATGATATTCAGTGACCATTCAATATCAAGAGTTGCATCGGGTCTTTGCCATTCAGACCCAGAACAGCACGTATTTATTCGGGATTAACGACCAAGGCAGCTTGCAGCATCTGTATTGGGGACAGCCTGTCGGGGTGGAAGATGCGGCACGGCTGCTTCAGCCGAGATCACATAGCTCGTTCGACGCGGAAGTGCATTCGGAGGTAGAGGAATACAGCTTCTGGGGCGGAGTCAAATACAGCGAGCCCAGCCTGAAGATCCGCATGTCTGACGGCGTGCGCGACCTGTCGGTTCGTTATGCCGGGCATGAAACGGTGGAGCGGGATGGCAGGCAAGCCCTGGTCATCACGACGAAGGACGACGTGTATCCGTTTGAGGTCCAGCTGGAATACCGGGTAATCCCTGAACATGACCTCATCGAGCGGACAGCCCGGATCGTGAACCGCGGTGAGACGGATATCGTTCTGGAAAATGTGCAGTCTGCCGCTTGGGTTATGCCGTATCTGGCGGATTACCGACTCACGCATGTAACGGGAAAATGGTCCGGCGAGTTCCAGCTTCGGAACACCTTCCTCAGTGAAGGGAAGAAGGTGCTGGAATCCCGCAGAGGCTTTACGGATAGCCATGCCAACCCGTGGTTTGCGATGGATAACGGACAGGCGACGGAATCGGAGGGGCAGGTCTGGTTCGGCGCGCTAGCCTGGAGCGGGAACTGGAGAATCACGGCGGAGCGGACGGTGTTCGATCATGTTCGGGTGACCGGAGGCATTCATGATTTTGACAGCGAGTGGGTACTCGGAGCAGGCGAAGCCTTTGATACCCCTTGCTTCGTTGGAGGGTACAGCAGCGGCGGCTTCGGCGGGATGAGCCGACAGCTGCATCGGTACCAGTATTCGGACGTGCTGCCGAGTGGTGAAACCAGGCCTGTGCTGTACAACTCCTGGGAAGCGACGTATTTCGATGTGAACGCCACCGATCAGATGGCCCTCGCCGAGCGAGCGGCACACATGGGCGTTGAACTGTTTGTTGTGGATGACGGCTGGTTCGGGCAGAGGAATCACGACCGAGCGGGGCTGGGCGATTGGTACGTGAACCGGGAGAAATTCCCGAACGGCCTGAGCGAGCTGATCGACAAGGTACATGAGCTCGGAATGGAATTCGGGATCTGGGTGGAGCCCGAGGCCGTCAATCCGGACAGCGATCTGTACCGTGAGCACCCGGATTGGGTGTACCATTTCGCAACACGGGAGCGGTCCGAGCTTCGCAATCAGCTGCTGCTGAACATGTCCAAGCCGGAGGTTAAGGCGTACATTCTGCAGTTTATGACCGACCTGCTGGAGAAGCATGACATCAAGTTCATTAAATGGGATATGAACCGGACGGTGACGGAGCCCGGAATGAAGGATCATCCGCTGCACCGCCAGAAGGAGATTTGGATTCGCCACGTACAGAGTCTGTACGAGATCTGGGCGGAGCTGCGGCGCAAATTCCCGCATGTGGCGTTTGAGACCTGTGCCGGAGGCGGAGCGCGCATTGATCTTGGCATCTTCCGTTATGCGGACCAGGCTTGGCCGAGCGATAACACCGATGCTTTTGACCGTCTCAGCATTCAAGAAGGCTTCTCGTATTCGTATGCGCCGCGGATGATGACCTGCTGGGTAACCGAGTCGCCGACCGGCATGAACAAGAGAGAAGTATCTCTTAAGTACCGCTTTCACAGCGCCATGATGGGGACACTCGGTATCGGCGCAAACCTCAATGAATGGAGCGATGAGCTGATGGAGCAGTCGGCCGCGTATGTCTCGCAGTATAAATCGATTCGTCATTTGGTCCAATTCGGCAGCCAGTATCGGTTGTCCTCGCTACAGCATAAAGGCGTAACGGCCGTACAATATGGCAGCGAAGACGGAAGCGACAATGTGCTGTTTGCGTTCCTGCACAGCCAGAAGCTGGGCGAACCGCTGCCAAGATTGCGGCTTACAGGGCTGCAAGCCGATCAGCCGTATGCTATTGAGGGAGTGGAGGGCGAGTGGAGCGGCAGGGCTCTGATGAACATCGGAATTGAGCTGCCCTTGCGCGGGGATTTTGACAGCTTGGTTTATCGGATACAGATTCAAGAATAGATGCTGTCTACCGGAACGGAAACGTCGTGTTGTCTTATAGACGATACGGCGTTTTTTTGCCGTTGACTTCTACGCTTACGTCAATATTATCGTTGCTAGCCCTCTATTGTAAATTCCATATCCTCCACTACATCGGATTGGCCGTCAAGCATGACAACGGTCCAAACATTCTTCGCCTCGGAATAATGTATCGATTTAACAAACGGCAATCCGATCGTGTTAAAGTGGTCCAATGTCCTGATAATGACTTCTTGCTGAGTGAGTCGGGATGTTTCAGGCTGTTCGGTTTTGATGATATCTATGTTCTTAGCTGAAGCTTGGGCAGGATAGGAGGTTTCGATGCCGCCATCGAGTTCAATGGAAACTTTTTGACCTAACGCTATATTTTTCTTGGTTCTTATCCAAATCGCGTCATTTAATTCGGATTGTTCATCGTAATGGGTTACCAAGATCCTGTTCCCTTCTTGTTGAACGACATACCCGATATACTTAGGCTCAGGTTGGTCCGCGCTATCACTGTTATTTACTGCAAACCACAGATAAGGATAGCCAATATCATGAAGACAAGCAGAGATTTGTTCATCGCTTTTTCCTCCTGAAAATAGTAAGGGCTAGTAGACGTGGTAAAGATCGAATCGGGCGGCGACGAGACTACCCCTTCCGGGTATCCCGATAATCGGAAGGGGACTTGCCCATGATTTTTTTGAACAGCCGCGAGAAGTAGTACGGGTCCTGGAACCCGAGCCGGTGGCTGATCTCCTTGATGCTCTGGCCGGTCAGGTCCAGATGCTGGCAAGCGAGCTGGATCTTGAGGCGCAGGTAGTAATCGATCGGGGAATAACCCGTCGCTTCCTTGAATCGGAAGGTGAAGTGAGGGACGGACAGATTGGCATAAGCCGCAAGCTCCTTCAGGCTCACATTGCGCTCCAGATGCTCTGTCATGAAGCGCAACGTCTCGTCCAGATCGTGCTTGTGCGGCGGTTGAAGCCCATGCTGGGGCTGAAGCCGGGCAAGCCGGATGATAGCCGCCAGGTGGCCCGCCAATTGCGAGACATGGATAATATGGTTCAGCGTATATCCCTTTTGCAGCAGATCATAACTCTCCTGGAACAGCTCCACCATTCGCCGCGATTGATCGACCGGAATGACCGCCGGTTCCGCGGCGTCGCTGAAGCCTTCGTAATAATCGCCCGCAGATTGCCCTTTCATATGCCACCAGTAAATACTCCAGGGCTGCTGCTCCGACGAAGCATACGCATGCGGAGTACCCGGCGGAATGACAACCACCTGGCCCTTGAGAAGCCGGAACGCTTTATGGCCGTTCATCCGGCACCAGCCTTCTCCATCCACGCAATACATAACGATGTAAGCCGCGCTGCCTTCCGGACGCTCCCGATAGTGATGAAGCGCACGCGGGAAATATCCAATGTCCGTCACATGCAGAGGCTGAACAAGCGGATGCCGGGCAGCTTCTTGCATAATATGATCCGGCAGGACGATAATTTTCTGGGATTGAAATCCGTCTGATTTTCGTAAATTATCCATAGTTATACTATGATTCGGGGGCTGGTGTTTGTCAACCGTGTGGAATATGAACAATCAGAATATAATCCATCATGAACATGAGATCGTCAATGGCTCCTGTGAACTCGGACTACTAAGATAGAAACAGAAGCAGCCGAGTTTACGAAATCGAAAGGGATGATGATCATGACACAGCCATCGCAAGTAAGGGTATGGGAGCAGACGGTGGAAATCCCCACGTATGAGGTGGGCAAGCCGGACCGCAACCCCATGTTTCTGGAGAAACGGGTATATCAGGGGAGCTCGGGGAGAGTATATCCGCTGCCTGTCATTGATAAAATTCACGATGAGAAGGTGCCCAAGCCTTACCGAATCATTTTCCTGGAAAATGATTATGTCCAGATTCAAATCATGCCCGAGATTGGCGGGCGGATTTACCGGGCTATCGACAAAACCAACAACTATGATTTTGTGTACTACAATCAAGTGATCAAACCGGCTTTAGTTGGACTTGCCGGCCCCTGGATATCCGGGGGGATCGAATTCAACTGGCCTCAGCATCACCGTCCGAACACCTATGGGGAAGTGAATTGGAGGCTGGAAGGGAATCCAGACGGCAGCCAAACGGTATGGGTCGGCGAGATCGATCGAATGTATGGAACGAAGGTGTCCACCGGGTTCACGCTCTATCCGGGGAAGGCTTATCTGGAAATTCATGCGCAGATGTACAATCGCACCTCGGAGCCGCAGACCTTTCTCTGGTGGGCGAATCCGGCCGTGGCCGTCAACGATCACACCCAGTCCGTATTCCCGCCGGATGTTCATGCGGTGTTCGACCATGGGAAACGGGATGTGTCGAAGTTCCCGATTGCGACGGGCACCTACTATAAGCAGGACTATTCCGCAGGCGTGGACATTTCCAAGTACCGCAACATCCCGGTACCTACTTCCTATATGGCCTATCATTCGGATTACAATTTCGTGGGCGGGTATGATCATAGCTTGGATGCGGGAATTCTGCATATCGCCAATAAACATATCTCCCCCGGCAAAAAACAGTGGACGTGGGGTCACGGCGAGTTCGGCCAAGCCTGGGACCGCAATCTGACCGACGAAGACGGTCCGTACATCGAGCTTATGACCGGCGTATACACCGACAACCAGCCGGATTTCACCTGGCTCGCGCCTTACGAGGAGAAGAGCTTCAAGCAGTACTTCATGCCGTATAAAAACATCGGCATGGTGAAGAATGCTTCTATCGATGCGGCTGTTAACCTGGAAGTCCAGGGCAAGCAGGCGGTGGTACATGCTTATGCCACCTCGGTCAGGGAAGAGGCTCGCATTCTATTGACGGGAGGGGGACAGACGTATTTGGACCGTAAGGTCAAGCTGTCCCCTGCCGATACCTTCAAGAGCGTGATCGAGCTGGATCACGATGTGAATGAAGAGAATTTGAGGCTTGCGGTTATTGCTGCGGACGGCAGCGAATTGGTGTCCTACCGACCGAAGCCGCGCGGATTGGAGCGAACTCCGGACCCGGCCCAAGCGATTGGTGCGCCGGAGGAATTGAAGAATACCGAGGCCCTTTACTTGGCAGGGCAGCATCTGGAACAGTACCGGCACGCCACTTATGAACCGGAAGCCTACTATACAGAAGGACTTCGGCGCGATGCGGGGGATGTGAGGCTGAACAACGCCTACGGATTGCTGCTGCTGCGCAGGGGCTGCCTGGAGCAGGGTGAAGCCTATTTCAAAAAAGCCATCGAGACCCTGACTCGCCATAACGCACGTCCGTATGACAGCGAGCCGTTCTACCATTTGGGCAAAGTCCTGAAATGGCAGGGGCGTCTTGATGAAGCATACGCTTATTTCTACAAGTCTGTCTGGTCGGGAGCCTGGCAGGGTGCGGGTTATCTGGCATTGGCGCAGATTGCCTGCGAGAAGCAGGAGTATGAGGAGGCGTTCGAGCTGATCGAACGATCCCTGGCTGCCCAGTACCGGAATTACAAAGCGCGCCATCTCAAGAGCATCATCCTAAGAAGGCTGGGACGCTTGACCGAAGCGGAACTGTGGCTTCAGGAAACCATCAAGCTGGATCCGATGGATGCGGGTGCGAGAAATGAGCTGGTGAATGTATATCGAGAACAGAAGCAAGAGGATACCAGTCAGCGTACTTTGGAGTCGCTCTTCCAGCTTATGCGTGACGATCCGCACCACTATATCGCCCTTGCCCAGGATTATGCGGATGCGGGGCAGTATGGCGATGCCTTGGACATTCTCAAATTTATCGAACGCCGTACCAGTCCTGCGGTATATCCGATGGTTCATTATTATCAGGGCAGCTACCACATGAAAATGAACCAAGAGGAAGAGGCATCCGCCTCTTATCGAATGGCCTCTGCGGCCGATCCGTTCTACTGCTTCCCGAATTCCCTATATGACTATGTAACATTGAAGCAAGCGCTCAAGGTTCATCCTGATGATGCCAAGGCGTTGTATTACCTAGGGAATCTGCTGTATGACAAGAAGCGCTACGAGGAAGCCGTAAGCAGTTGGGAAGCGTCAGTTGCTCTGGATGACAGCTTCCCTACGCCGCAGCGGAATCTGGCGCTGGCTTACTATAACAAAAGGCAGGACCACGCCCAGGCGCTGGCCTCCTTGCAAACCGCGTTCTCGCTGAACCCGGCGGATGCCAGAGTCTTCTACGAGCTGGACCAGTTGTATAAGAAGTTAGGGCATGCCCCGGCTGATCGCTTGAAGGCGATGGAGGAGCACATGGAGCTGGTAGAGCTGCGCGACGATTTATATCTGGAGTATATTACGCTGCACAACACGTTGAATCGTTACGAGGAGGCGTTGGCATTAATTCTGAAACGTCACTTCCATCCATGGGAGGGCGGTGAGGGTAAGGTGCCGACGCAATACGTACTGGCTCGGGTAGAGCTCGCGAAGGGCCTGTTGATGGAGCATCGATATGAGGAAGCCGTGACGCATTTGCTTGCAGCCAAGCAGTATCCGCTCAACATCAATGAAGGCAAACTCACGGGCGCGCAAGAGAATAACATCGACTATTATTTAGGCTGTGCGTACGAAGGTATTGGCCAACCGGAAGAGGCGAAGATATACTTCCAGCGAGCATCCGAAGGGCTGGATGAACCGACAAGTGCGATGTATTATAACGATCAGCCGCCGCACATGATTTTTTATCAAGGGGCCGCGCTAAGACAGCTGGGCAGAGAGCTTGAGGCGCGGAGTCGCTTCAACAAGCTGATTGATTACGGGGAGAAGCATATATTCGAGCCGCAGAGCATCGATTATTTTGCGGTATCGCTGCCGGATTTCCTCGTGTTTGACGAGGATCTGAACAGAAGAAACGAGATTCACTGCCATTATATGATGGGCCTTGGCTATCTCGGTCTAAATAAACGGCAGGATGCTGAGAAGCACTTGGGGCAGGCGCTCAAGCTGGAGCCTCATCATCAAGGAGCGGCGCAACACTTGGCGCTGTGCTCGGCTTCCATCTAATTGTGTTCGGACGCCCTCCAGGTGTGCCCGTGCTACTGGCCATGTGTGCGAAGGGACAATACGCAAAGATGTACAAAATCAAGGACCGTATGGTATACGGTCCTTGAGCATTTGTGTTGTGTTTTTCAAAGGTTATATGGAAGGAACGAAGGAGGATGACCATGTTGATCTGGAGCCAAGGGAAGCTGGATGGATATGAGGTATGGACAGGAAGCACTGGGGTTATGGAACTGGTTATGGTGCCTGAACTGGGAAGCAGGGTAATCTCGCTCCGCAATTGCAGAACCGGACGGGAGTGGTTGACGCAGCCAGCCGGAAAGCTGGAAGCGAACGAATATGCAAGCTCCTTCGGAGATCGGGACGGCAGCGGCTGGGATGAGATGTTTCCGACGATCAATACATGCCGGTACCCTGCATTCCCATGGAAGGGAACTGAGCTCCCGGATCACGGCGAGGTATGGTCCATCCCGTGGGCGGTTCACTGCGAGCAAGAGCAGCTTCATTGCAGCGTACAGGGGATCCGAATGCCTTACCAACTGCGCAAAAGATATTCCTTCCCCCGCGAGGACTGCCTGCGGATCGATTATGAAGTCTGCAATCCGAGCCAATTTCCGTTCTCTTTCTTATGGGCGGCCCATCCGCTATTTCAGATTGAGGAGGGGATGGAGATGATGGTTCCCGAAGAGCTGACCGAGATGATTGTATCGTATTCCGCCCAAGGCCGATTGGGCATAACCGGCGATGTCCTGAAATGGCCGCAGCCACTGGAGGAGAGAGTGGATATCCGCTTGGATCGAACCGGCAGCCGGCATGAGCAATCAGCAGAGAAATATTATTTTGCGGGAGAGCTGCCCGAGGGCAAGGTTTCACTCTATGATCCCCGGACTGAAGAAGGCATCCGCTTGATGTTCCCTCCAGAGAAGGTGCCGTACTTATCGGTGTGGGCGAACTATGGCGGTTACCAAGGGCAGTATCATCTGGCGATTGAGCCTGCTACGGGGCTGCTTGACGACCTTTCGTATGCGATGGGTCATCAGGCGGCAGCGGAGGTACCGGCGGGCGGCACGTATACGTGGTATCTTGAGATTTGCTGGATATGATGGTTGAAGAAATAGGATATCTTGCTCTTGGGTGAGGATGCTTTCACGATTTCATTCGTAAGCTAATTCACGGATTCGTTGATTGGGGTTATCGGTGTATAAGCCGCCATGATAACAGATCACGTTATGAATATCATAGTGAGTGAGCTTCTGTAAGGAAAGCTTGGCTAACGCCAAGTCAGAACTGGCTGCCGGGTCCGGTCCCAGCAGCTGACCGTCTCTAACGTTCATTGCGTCTGCGGCAATCAAGGTTTTGCTCGGTCGGTGATACAAGCTGGTATGACCTGGGGTGTGACCCGGAGTGTGAATAACTATGATGCCGCCACCTAGCGGAAGTTCCTCGCCATCGTGCAGGATACTGTTCACTTCCGCTTGGGGAGGGTTCTCAAGAGTATGCCTAAAAGCGTTCTTCCACTCCGGCGGAACGGCGGCAGGAAGCGAAGCTAGCGCTTGTGTTATGGACTCAGGAGATAATTTGACAAGTCTCTTGTCCCCTTCGATGTAAGGCTTCTCTATTTCGCTGGCGAACACTTCAGGTGTGCGGTTGCTGTTACGGATTACATCCGGCAAACTGCCGATATGATCCAGATCCTGGTGTGATATAATGATTTTGGTTATAACCTGAACGGATACTCCGCAGCTCGATAGCTGCTCCTGAATAAGCGCGAACTGTCCGGGATAGCCGGTATCGATGAGAACCAGATTCTGATGATCCCATATCAATGTCGGATGGATCGTTTCGATTCTTCCCATCATCGCGGCGGAAATTTCCAGCATTTTGATACCTTGATTGATTAGCATATCTACATACCTCCACTATTAAGGGATATCACCTATCCCTATTTCATCTTCCAGAGAAGTTTAAGCAGAAGTAGAATATCAAATCAATATAATTGTGTAAATAGTAAATATTTTATCATAACATATAAAAATTTATTTGTCAACATTTATTTCGTGATTGCTTTCAGAATGGGGAGTTTGTTGGATGCTTGTTTCCATATTTAAATTACTAGTAATAACTTCGCCTATTTTAATATCGGGGATAATAGAATACGCGATGTCCAAAGAAAGTGAGAAACGAATGTTAAGTTTTATCATAAAGGCGTACGTGGATGGCTTGAAAATACTTGGTAAACCGCTAGTGTACGTTTTACAAAAAACAGAACTGCTGCTCAATCGGAAGGAAATGATCCGTTTTTCTCTTGTTGTGCTTGCAATCTTATTCTTTATCGGCGTGTTCAGAGTTGTAGAGGGGTTAAACTCAGGAATTGACCTTACCATATTAGCTGAAGGTCTGACGATTTGTTCGGCCGCGATCAGTTTTATGCTCGTATTGGATAGCGCTAAACGAAATAAGGAAACGAAGAAACAAAATGAAAACTTGATGCTTCGAAATACGGAGCTTCTGGAGGAAATCCAACAAATGCTAAAGGATCGTAACCATGCTGGGTAGCGCAATAAGGCTGTATCAGTCATTTATCACCCCCATTGCGTCACTTAACCTAACATCATTTAACTATTGAGGAATATGTAATTGCTGGTATAATCCTTGAAAAGAGAAACGCGGCGACCAAGCGAATAAAAAGGGGGAGGAACAGCAATGAACACGACGATTGAACTGAATAATGTAACCTGGAGACGGGAACAGAAGACCGTTCTTACAGGCGTGGATTGGACGGTACAGCAAGGAGAGCATTGGGCGGTTCTTGGGCTGAATGGCTCCGGCAAGACAACGATTTTGAATATGATTAACGGGTACATCTGGCCGACTAGCGGGACTGTTTCGGTGCTCGGGAATCTTTTTGGCAGAGTGGATTTAAGAGAATTGCGTAAATCGATAGGCTGGGTTAGCTCCTCTCTGCAAGAAAGAATCCGGCCCAGCGAGTCTACGCTCGATGTCGTGATTAGCGGTAAACATGCATCGATCGGTTTATACCAGAAGGTTGATGAAGCGGACCGGGAACAAGCGGAGCAGCTGATGAAGGATTTTAATTGCATCCATTTGCTGGGCCGTACCTATGAAACCTGTTCGCAAGGGGAGAAGCAGAAGCTGCTGATCGCCCGTGCGCTTATGGCATCCCCAAGACTGCTGATTCTGGACGAGGCCTGCAACGGACTTGATTTTCTGTCGAGGGAAGCGCTGCTGTCGAGTATCACTGCACTGGCATCAAAACCCGATGCACCGACTTTGCTGTTCGTTACGCATCATATTGAAGAGATTCTGCCGATTTTCTCGCACTCCTTGCTCATTCGCCGGGGCAGTGTATTTGGCAAGGGGCCTTCCAAGGATATGCTGACAAGCGACAATCTGACTTCGTTCTTCGAGACACCGGTAGAGGTGAGCTGGCAGAATGATCGTGCCTGGATGTCCATTCCGGATTTAAAATAAAGAGGTGTTGAGCACGCTGCGATATTCATGATCAGGGGGAGTGGATGGGGTGCCAAGTCAAATCATATCGGATCCAAGGCTGTTCAATCAGCGGATAACAGGCACGAAGTATGAGAGTCCGGAGGCAGCAGTCAGAGGACTCGGGGCTGTGCAGGCACAGGATTATCATCAGGCAGTGTGGGGGATCGGGCTGCGTACGCAATCTGCGAGGCTGTATGATGTGGAGCAGGCGGTGCTGGATCGCAAGATTGTGCTGACCTGGCCGATGCGCGGGACGATATTCTTCGTACCGGCTGAGGATGTTAAATGGATGGTGAAGCTGACAGAATCGCGCCTGTATTCCAATGACCAGAAAAAACAAACGGAGCTTGATCTGGATGCAGCCACCATGAACAAATGTAAAAATGTCCTGTATGAAGCCATGAAGGACTGCACGCCCGTCTCCCGTCCCAGATTGATGGAGCTGCTGGAGGAAGCGGGAATCAGCACAAAGAATGGCCGCGGCTATTATATTCTTGGATATTTGGGGCGAAGCGGCATGATCTGCTTCGGCCCGCTTGAAGGCAAACAGCAAACCTTCGTGCTGCTGGACGAATGGGTACGCAATTCCAGAGAGCTTACATACGAAGAAGCATTGACGGAGCTTGCGCTTCGATATTTTACTGGTCATGGGCCTGCAACGATTCAGGATTTTGCATGGTGGAGCGGTCTGACGCTGACAGAAGCTAGACGGGGCCTGGATATGATTAAACCCGAGCTTCGATCTGTCCATGTGCATGGTACGGAATACTGGGTTTCAGCCTCTGGTCCGCCGGTGTCTGGGGATACCCATTCGGTTGTTCTGCTTCCGGGATTCGATGAATATTACTTGGGTTACAAAGACCGCAGCGCAATCATAGAGACCGAGCACGATCCCAAGATCGCCCCCCATCGCAACGGGGTTTTTCAACCGTTGATGGTCATAGGCGGGGAAATCGTCGGCGTGTGGAAGCGGGAGATCAAACGCAGCGGCATCGAAATCACATTAAACCCGTTCGCATCGATAGGCGATCTGGAAGGGAAGTTCATGGAAGCCGCCAAGGATTATAGCGATTTTATGGGACTGCCGCTTACAAGAACAGAACTGAATCAATCTCTCTAAGCTTGTTGGCTGAGAGGAGTTTTTAAGGAGGAAGAGAAAACATGGAATCGATATTGAAGCTGGACGAATTAATTGCTGACATGACGGAGATTGTAACCGCCACGAGCGAGATGGAATTTAATTTGAAACTCTCGCCTGATAAATGGTCCAAAAAGGAGATCCTGGGCCATTTATGCGACTCGGCGGTTCATAACCATGTTCGGTTCGTGAAAATTTTGCTGTCCGAGTATCCCATTGCCATTCAGGGGTACGCACAGAACGACTGGGTTCAGGTGCACGATTACCAGAATCAGTATGATCCATCGGAAGTTTTGTCGCTGTGGCAGCACCTTAACCGGATGATTCTGCGAGTGATGCGAGCAGCCGAGACCTCCGATTTTCAAAAAAAGTGCGTGCTCCCGGACAAAACGGAGGTTACGCTGGAGTGGTTGTTTAACGATTATGTGGATCATCTGATTCATCATCTGGAACAAATCGAGGCATAACCGCAGCCGCGGGGTTAGCGTGCTCATGATAAATAGAAGGTATCTTGTAAGTTCAGGCGCTGAATTTGCAGCCTTAGGATCTGTTGTTGTTAAGGTTTTGGATTTAGGCATGGAGCGATTGCCCGTTGTTCAATTGCACGAAGCATTTATAGCTCGACCTAAGAAGGCTGTCAACGTCTGTAATCGGACGAGGGCAGTCTGTTTCTATTGGATGCAAGCCTGGATTAAAAGACGAATTAAAGTTGCGTCCGTTAGACAACAGGGGTGATATGATGGAGTGAATGCCTAGGCATATGCTCCAGCGCTGCTGGATCTCGTCCCGTAACACGGGCAATGGCAAGGCTTGCGCATCATATTCAAACTGAAGGTGAGGGAGATAAACTCATGACAGTAAAGATTGGTATGATTGGTTTGGATACATCGCATGTCTCCATTTTCTCGAAAATGCTGTTTGACACAGACCATCCATATTACGTTCCCGGCGCACGGATAACGGCAGCTTTTCCCGGTGGGTCGCCGGACTTTGAGCTTAGCATGAGCCGGGTGGAGGGATATACGAAGGAACTCGCTGCATGGGGAACCGAAATATTGGATCGTCCGGAAGACGTGGCAAAACAAGTCGATGCCGTGATGCTGGTAGCGGTTGACGGAAGGACGCATTTATCCTTGTTTCGTGCGATTGCTCCGTATTGCCGACGGGTATTTATTGACAAACCGTTTGCAGTGACGAGTAAGGATGCCAAGGAGATGATCGAACTGGCCGATCGGTTTCAGGTGACGGTGATGAGCAGCTCGTCCCTTCGGTATGCCCAAGGGCTTCAGGATGAACTGGCCCGTTGCGGGGAAGGGGATATCATCGGGGTAGATTGCGCGGGACCGCTTCCCCTTCAGCCCACACAGCCGGGATTGTTCTGGTATGGCATTCACGCGGCTGAGATGCTGTACAGAGTTCTCGGTACAGGGTGCGAAAGTGTACATACTGCTGCAACGGAGTTCCATGACGTATTAACAGCAGTTTGGAAAGATGGGAGAATCGGGACGATTCGTGGTAATCGTGCAGGCAATGATCGCTTCGGGATCACCATTCATCGTACAGAGGTCAGCAGTTTTGTGGACATCATGGAGCATTCCAAACCGTACTACGCGAGTCTGTTGGACCAGATCATGCAGATGTTCACGACAGGTGTATCGGGTGTTCCCTTATCTGAAACTCTGGAGATCATTCGTTTTCTGGAGGCGGCGAATGTCTCCCGCGAAACCGGAGAAACGGTGAGGCTGGATGGTTATAACATGGCGTAACATAGGCATGACATATGTCGATGTCCGTTCGTGTACTTTCCAGTAGAACCTATTCCTATTCGGTACCGCTAATTGTATGATGGACAGACCAAGGGCGTTTGCCCCAAGTTTTTAGCAGAGAGAGGTGGATACGTGACATATCATATCCGGGTGAGACCGACGGCCCTGGTCTTTCAGGACGAGCAGATTCTATTGGTTGAATATGATGACGAGAACGGAGTCCATTATAATTTGCCCGGGGGAGGAGCCGAGCCGGGAGAGTCGATTGTGGAAGGCGCCTTGAGAGAATTGTACGAGGAAACCATGTTGGAAGCTGAGGCAGGACCTGTCGCGTTTGTGTATGAAAATGCCCCGCATAAGCAAGTACGCCATAACATATCGGATATTCATACGTTGTATATCGTTTTTGAATGTTATCCGCTAGAGGGGGCGTTCCCTAAACTTCCACCTACGCCGGATCCGAATCAATCCGATGTGAAATGGATACCGCTTAGCCAGCTTGACGGCATTATTTTATATCCTAATATCAGGAATCACATCAAGCAGTACGCTCAGGAGCGTAGAAATATCGAGATCATTGAGGATTATATGTTGGATAAATATGTATGAGCCAGACGAACCGGGAGAACGTAAATGAAATCACCTTATAAAATGATCGCCTTGATCCTTCTAATCGGATACACCATTTTGCTGGGTTATTGGATGCTCTGGGGCTTCGGCCGGACCGTACGTCATGAATACAGCTATAATCTTGTTCCGTTCTCGACGATGGTCACCTATTTTCCTGTTCGCTCGATGAGCTCGATCATTAATATTATGGGGAATATCGCTGTGTTTGTGCCTTTTGGCGTGCTGCTCCCGCTCCTGTTTCGGCTTCGTTATCTGAAGATGCTGGGTGTCTTTGTAATCGGGTTGTTCCTGCTCGAAATGGCACAGCTGATCACACGGAGAGGGAGCTTCGATGTCGATGATTTTATCTTGAATTCGCTAGGGGCTACGATTGGTTACGGGCTGCTGCGTATCAGTATGAAATGGAGAGCCAGGTAGCGGCAGATAGAAAACCCGATCGTTTATGATAAGGAGCAGAACGGCTTCACTACGGTGATTGTTCGATGAGAAGCTGGAGTTTACAATGATATCAGGGATTGGGAAAATATGTGCGGGAAGGTAAGGCATCCGTGAGAGATTCTGTGTTCAGCAAGCTGACTGAGGCATAAAGTGTACATAGGACTTAAAGGATGGTGTAGAGAGCTTTTTTATCAAGCTTGGAGAGCAGGCCAGTGATCATAAGGAAGGACTGAACACCTATGAATCATAAAACGATGGGCATGATATTTATCTGCATATCCGTCTTTTTGTATGGAACCCGGTATATCGCAGCTGCCATATTCGGATCGAATGTCTCGTCATGGAACAAAGAGATGTATGAGGCGATGTTAAGTTATGTAGGAAGAGGACCGTTGATATTGAGTATAATTAGCCTGACCATCGGTATTTTGTGTTTCATGGGGCCTACGATTCGTCGATGGCACGAGCAGGATCTCAGAAAAATCAAGAGCAACTGGAGAGAATTTGATCAGCCTAATGATAAACGAAGGGTGCAAAAAATAAAGCGTTGAGTTGTTTGAGGTTCTTAACGTTGAGGGGGGAATGGGATGAACGACAACCAAGTGGCTGGCTTTTGGATCCGACTTGGCGCAAATATTCTGGATGGATTGATTATTGGACTTCCTTTATCCATCATTGCAGGCATAATCACAGGGGATTATGAGAATGAGCCGATCAGTAATTTGATTTATGCTCTATACGGCCTTCTAGTGCCGGTGTATTGGAATGGTTATACCATTGGGAAGCGCATATGCCGCATTCGCATTCGAAAGTTCGATTTTCTTGAGCCGCCGGGCATTGGAACGATGCTGCTCCGAAACCTCGTAGCAGGAATCGTGTATGCGTTAACGCTTGGCATCGGAATCATTGTGAGCATTTTCATGGTGGCATTGCGTGAGGATAAGCGTTCCCTTCATGATTTTATTGCGGGTACGGAAGTTGTACACGACTAGGGAAACAGGGAGATTATGAACCATGCGAGTAGGGATTAACAGCAGGTTGATGTTTGCGCTGCTTGTAGCCATGACGTTGTCTTCGGGATGTTATGATCAGAGGTCGGGCGAGTCATTTTATACAGAAAGCGTGAGCGAAGAAGAACGTCCGGGACAAGAAGCAGATTATCGGGAAGTTCCGTACTCTCAGCTCTTATACTCCAAAACCGCCCCAGACTTTACGTGGGAGTATCGGACAGAAGAGCACCTTGATCCGGAAATTGAGAAGCTTTACGAGGATGGAATTCATCTGGCTCCCGGAGGATGGGTACTCAAGGAAACGGATGAGGAATTCTATATGTTGATTAGCGGGGGATTCCTTCCGACGTCCAAAGGGTTTCGGATTACGTCGATTCAGATGGCTGGCGAACAGAAAGGGAACGATAAGAATCACCTTTATATCACTTTGGAACCTCATCAGGGCGATGGCACGAAGGATTACCCCGGCGATGCCAGCATTACGTCTCTGATCAGCATCCCCAAATCAGGACTGCCCGCAGGGGCTGCGATTGATGGAGTTTCCATGAATGGGGTTGAGTAGATATCGAAATGATGATCAAAGGCATTGTGTTTGATATGGATAATACGCTGCTGCATTCAAGCATTGATTTTGGAGCCATGAAACGTGAGATCTATACATTTTTATGCGACCACCGATTGTTGCCCGCAGGTCTTAGCTTGGACCTCCACACAACCTCTACCGTCATTGCAGAAGCCATGAACACGGGTTTACTGTCGGAAGAGCTGAGTAGCGAAATGTGGGATATTGCGAAAAAACATGAAATCCAAGGGATGATCGGAGCCCATCTTGAGGAAGGGTCCATGGAGCTCATCCAGCAGCTGCACGGGCAGCTGCACCTGGTCATTGTGACCAATAACGCTTTAGAAGCGGCGATGTCGGCACTGAACGAGAACGGGGTCGCTCATTATTTCGATCTTATTATCGGCAGAGAAGCCATGGGCTCATTGAAGCCTGCACCGGACGGTTATCTGCAGGTACTAAAGCATTTTTCGCATACGTCGCCTAAGGAATGGCTGTCTGTGGGAGATGCATGGGTTGACGGCAAGGCTTCCGAGAGTGCTGGAATGCCGTTCATTGCTTATCGTGGAGACGGAGCGAAAATGAACAGCATGGATGTTGCTCCGTTTGCGCAAATTCAGGATATACGGGAAGTTCTCGGTTTTCTTCAGCCGCTAGGAAAGGATTGAGGTCATTCGCAGGGCAGGCATTCTGTCAGGTATGTTGACCGAGGTTACGTGATGAGAAGATATGTATCCCACTTGTCTCTTGTTTTATTTGTCTGCATTACGCTGTTCACGTTGTACAGCTTCCTGTTTCCGTTTGTGGCGGGCAGTCCGTTTCAGGGACTCTGGTTCGCTGCGATTCTTCTGTTGTCGCCCGTAGGTATCCTGCTGGCGCTTGTAAGCAAATATCGCGGCAGTCTCTCGCGAATCGGTATCACAGCCATTGCTGGACATTCGATGTTATTGTTATTTCTGGTTCTTTATATGACACTGGGTTATCTGATCCTTGGGGTCTAAATCATATTAATATGAAGCAATTTATCTGTACCCAACAGTACGGGGAAGGAGGCAGGGCTTCTACATGAAGAACAAAGTTTATATTACCGATCTGGACGGAACGCTGCTGCGATCGGATCAGAGACTCTCGTCCTACACAACGGAGGTTATCTCCAGTGCGCTGGAGCAGGATATGGTCGTTACGTTTGCGACAGCTCGCGGATATATTAGCGCTTTAAGCGTTGTCTCGGACATCACTTGGAGATACCCCTCGATTCTGTATAACGGTGCATTGATATACGACGGCTTGACCCGTTCCGTTATAGATGGATACTGGCTGGAGCGGGATATCTCGAATGAGATTATCGACGTTGGGAGGAAGTATGGCATTACTCCTTACTATTTTTCATTGGATGTGGACCATCAGGAGCGTGTTCTGCATGAGTCGCTGCAAAGAGAGGGAGAGAAGGCTTTTTTCCATAGTCGTCCCCATGATCCGAGGTTCATGGAAGTGAAGTTCTTGATTTGCCCCTCGGATTACCGCACATTAGCTCTTACATACATCGGATTACATGAGGAATTGGAGCCGATCAGGCACGAGGTCACGGAATTATTCGGGGATGTGATTCACGCGCATATGATGCCCGATTACTATATCCCGAACCATTATTTTCTGGAATTCAGCCATGCCAAAGCGAACAAAAGAGACGGGCTTCAATTATGGTCCTCCCATATGGGCATCGATCTGGAGAACACGGTGGTGTTCGGCGACCACATCAATGATGTAGGGCTGTTCGAAGCCGGAGGCACCCGGATTGCGGTGCGGAATGCGCATGAGAGCATTCAGCGGCTGGCCGACCATATCATCGACTCGAATGAGCTTGATGGCGTGGCGCGTTATATCCAGCAGCAGATGGAGATGTCGATTACAGAGACCATTCTCTAAAGAACACATGCAACCATCGGATAATGGGTCAGATACAGATGGCCGAAGTATTCAGAACAGGGTTAGAATATGAACTTTCTGGGGGCGAATAATGAGAATGAATCTAGCAGAAGAAATCTATTGATCTGGAGGTGGGCTTATGAAAAAGATTGAAGATGTTTTTGATCCATTCCCTATTCTGGAGACGGCAAGAACCTTGTTAAGACCCATTACCCAAAGGGACCTGATGGATATTTACAGATACTGCTCCGTGCCTGAGGTATCCAGACATACCTTATGGAATACGCATCAATCGACAGATGACACCCAGCGGTTCTTGGAGTTTGTGCAGCAGCGATATACCTTGCAGAAGGTCGGGCCGTGGGGGATTGAACACAAGGGGACCGGCGTTATCATCGGAACCTGCAGTTTCATTGAATGGGATAATGATCATCGCAAGGCGGAGCTCGGGTATGTATTGTCCAATCAATTCTGGAACCAGGGAATCATGACGGAAGTGATCGAGCGGGTCATTACATTCGGGTTCGACCAATTGCAGCTGGTTCGTATTGAGGCCAAATGCCACCCGGATAATACAGGTTCCTATAGGGTGATGGAGAAGACTGGGATGAAGCTGGAAGGGAGGCTCCGCCATTATCTCAAGGTGAAGGGGCGCTATGAGGATATTCTGGTTTACTCCATTATTCGGTTATAAATGCTCCTTTATTTCAAAATTGACCTTGACCAGCTCGGCAAAAGCGGAAAAAGCCTTGTTCCTGAACCGGTCGTTCCGCCGAATCAGGCTTGTTGTGCTATGACGATAGGCCTCCGGTATGGAATAGCTGCCCATATTCGCACATTCTCCGCTCAGTACGGAGCTTGGCAGCAATGTAGCGGCAAGACCTGAACGCACGATACCGAGCTGAGTTTCGAGCGACGACACTTCGATCATCCTGGTAAGCGGAATGCCTTCACTTAACAGCCATTTTTCAAGGGTGCTTCGAAACGGACATCCCGACGGGGCGACGGCCCATTTTGTTGTGGCAAGATCGGGAAATGGCTGCTCCTTCGATTTCGTTAACAGCTTGACCTCGTCCTGATCCACATATTCGGCAACGACTTTCGGCGGCAGACTTCCTGTTACAAAGGCCCCGTCCAGCTGGTAGTTCAGCACTTGAGAGATTAGCTCGGCTGAGCTTCCCGTCAATAACGAAAGCGAGACGTCCGGGTACATATTTTGATAGTCCGACAAGGATTGTATGAAGTACCCGCAATGAACCGTATCCACAACGCCAATGGTTAAGCAGCCGCTGGGATACGGTGTTTCCTGTACCGATCGAATGGCTTCCTCCGACAAATTGAGAATGGAGTACGCATAATCCCTGAGCGTGGCCCCCTTCTCGGTCAACGTCACGCCGTTGGAGTGCCGGTTGAACAAGGGGAGACCCAGTTCATTCTCAAGCTTTTTGATCCGGGCCGTCACATTGGACTGCACATATCCGAGCTGCTCAGCAGCACGGGTGATGTTCCCCTCCTCGGCAATCCTTAGAAAAACCTTCAAATCCGTAAGCTCCATACAGCTGCCGCCTCTCCATCCTTCGGACATCACTAATAATGATGACAACATTATTAATTATCATTATACGGTATGTCGATTTTAGATTACAATCACAACTGCGAATCAATAAGGTTCACGATTATAAGAGCAGAAAGGAAGTGGTTGCAGGATGAAGAAGGAATGGTGGCTTTTATTGTTGGCGGGGGCGCTGGAAGTGGTATGGGTATCCGGCTTGAAGCATTCCGATGTCTGGTGGCAGTGGCTCATTACCATTGTCTCGATTTTATTCAGCTTTAAAGTTTTTTTGGATTCTGCGGCGAAGCTGCCCATTGGCACGGTGTACGTTATATTCACGGGTCTTGGGACGGCCGGAACGGTGCTGGTGGAGATTCTGGTTTTTGGAGAGCAGGCAAACCCGGTCAAACTTCTGCTGATTGGCATGTTGGCTGCGGGTGTGCTCGGGCTTAAACTCGTTACGAAGGAAACGGATAGTCAGGCGAAGGAGAGTGGTTTGTGATGGAATGGATCGCTCTGATCGCCGCGGGGTTGTGCGAAGTGCTGGGTGTCATTGCATTGAGACGTGTGGCCTTGCTTCGCAGCTTCGGCTCCTATTTGTTTCTGACCTGTTCGCTTGGATCGAGTTTCTTGCTGCTGACGTATGCGATGAATTTTATCTCCATGGGAACCGCCTACGCCATCTGGACAGGAATGGGAACGGCGGGAAGCACACTGCTGGGGATGTTCGCATTTGGAGAACCGAAGGAATGGCGGCGCGTATTCTTCATTAGTTTAATTCTGGCTTCAGTCATCGGTCTTAAGATGATAACGTGACGTCGCAATCGAACAGAAATTCGAAAGCTTGTGAAGGATATTGAGATTCGCATATAGAATTTACATAGAGTTTGGTGTTATGAAATCATTCCATCTGACGCCACGATGCATTTTTTATCATTGAAAGGACAGGTGTATCCTATGAAATTCAGCGAATATCGCTATGAACGTCCCGATGTAAAAGCTTTTGAGCAAAAGTTTAAAGAACAACTCAACGCCTTTACTTCAGCAAGCACGTATGAAGAGCAGGATCAGGCGATGACCCGCATCAATAAACTCCGCAGTGAGATGGATACACTCGGTCAGCTTGTGAGTATTCGTCACTCGATTGATACAAACGATGAGTTCTATAAGGCTGAACAGGATTTCTTTGACGAGAACGGACCGGTGATTCAGGAATACATAACGGATTATTACCGCGCTCTCGTGGATTCGAAATTCAGAACCGAGCTTGAGGATAAATGGGGCCGGCAGCTGTTCCAGCTTGCAGAGCTATCACTCAAAACCTTCAGTCCCGAGATTATTGAGGATTTGCAGCAGGAGAATAAACTGACCACCGAATACTCGAAGCTGATCGCTTCTGCCAAAATCCAATTTGAAGGCGAGGAGCGTACGCTACCGCAATTGACGCCTTTCCAGCAATCCAAGGACCGCGATATGCGCAAACGCGCCATGGAGGCTTCCAGCGGCTTTATGGCCGAGAATGAAGCAACTTTCGACCGCATTTATGATGATCTGGTAAAAGTGAGAACCAAGATGGCCAAGAAGCTGGGTTTCAACAATTATGTTGAGCTTGGTTATGCGCGCATGGCACGCACGGATTACAACGCAGAGATGGTTGCTAATTTCCGCAGCCAGGTGCTGGAGCATATCGTTCCGGTTGCATCCAAGCTGAAGGAACGTCAGCAGAATCGTATCGATGTGGACCAGTTGCTGTATTATGATGAGAACTTTGCATTCAAATCGGGGAACGCAACACCGAAGGGTGATCCAGACTGGATCGTGAGCAACGGAGCGAAGATGTATGAGGAGTTGTCACCGGAAACCCATGAGTTCTTCACCTTCATGCAGGAGAACGGTCTGATGGATCTGGTAGCCAAAAAAGGCAAGCAGGGCGGCGGTTACTGTACCTATATCAGCGAGTACGGCGCACCTTTTATTTTCTCCAACTTCAACGGTACGTCCGGTGATATTGATGTGTTGACACACGAAGCTGGTCATGCCTTCCAAGTATACGAGAGCAGAGGTTTCGAGGTTCCGGAGTATGGATTCCCAACGTATGAAGCATGCGAAATTCATTCCATGAGCATGGAGTTCTTCACATGGCCTTGGATGGACCGTTTCTTCGAAGATGAAGCGGACAAATACCGTTTCGACCATCTCGCAAGCGGGCTGATCTTCATTCCTTACGGAGTAACGGTTGATGAATTCCAGCATTTCGTTTATGAGAATCCGGATGCAACGCCGGCTGAGCGGAAACAGGCATGGCGTGAGATTGAGCGGAAGTATTTGCCGCACCGGAACTACGATGACAACACGTACCTGGAGCAAGGCGGTTTCTGGCATAAACAGGGTCATATTTTTAGTTCGCCGTTTTATTATATCGATTACACGCTGGCTCAAATCTGCGCTTTCCAATTCTGGAAGAAGATGCACGAAGATCGATCGGCCGCATGGGCAGATTATCTGCACCTCTGCCGTCAAGGCGGAAGCAAGTCCTTCGTCGAATTGGTGAAGGTAGCCGGCTTGATCTCGCCGTTCGAGGATGGCTGCGTCACTTCCGTCATTGGCAGCATTAATGCGTGGCTTGACAGCGTAGACGATGCAGCTCTTTAAATCGTAAATAAGCAGTGACAACGCATGCAGGGGGACACTATTGAGTTACAGCTCAGGTGCTCTTCCTGCATGTTTTTAAATGGAATGAAATTTTGCGTCTGAACCGTTTCGCATTATCCATGCCTATGGAGCAGGAGGAAATAAACCATGATTACCTATAAACCCCTTAGCGAGCTTCCGATTCGGGATGCCTCGGAGCTATGGAACCAATCGTTTGAAGGATACATCGTGAATGCCTCGATGCCGCTGGAGCGTTTCATTGCTCGAATCGGAAATGATGGCTTAAGTTTGGAGGAATCTCTCGCTTGTTATGTGGATGGGGCTGCGGCAGGCATCGTCATGAACAGCTTCCGGGAGTATGATGGCGTTAAGCTTGCACGTAACAGCGGTACCGCCATCGCTCCGGATTTTCGGGGCAAAGGGCTCGGCAAATCCATGATGGAGAAAAACTCGGAGCTTTACGAGAAGCAAGGCATACATCGTGCCTATCTAGAGGCTATCAGCACGAATACAGCAGCGATCCGACTCTATCAAAGTGTCGGATATGTAATCATTGACCGGCTGCTTATCATGTCGAATGAGCAGTCGCTTGAGGAGCTTAATGTTCAGAATGCAGCTTCAACATATACTTTGGTCAGAGGCCAGGCCGCTGAGGTCGCCTCCGCCGCCTTCTATCTGCCCGGCGAAGTCTAGGCAGACAGACGCCTCCAATATTAGGGATGGTGAGTGTGTTTTTGTATATAAGGAAGAAAAGCTCGCGGGTTACGGATTGTTTAAGCGAGTGTTTGACGCTGCCGGAAGTTTGACTGCAATCACACTATTTCGCTGTGAGGCAGCTCCCGGACATCCTGACGCAAAAGGGGTCCTTAAGAGGGCAGTGCTTGAGATCATGCAGCCTGGACATGCCTGCAAGCGATCCGCGTTCAATATCCGGGCCTCCCATAAGGAACTGGTGGAAGTTCTGACGGAGCTTGGATTTAACGCTGGAATGGAGCAAGTGCTCATGGTTCGCGAGTATAACGTGGAGTAAAGCAAGCATGAATTTTAGCATAGAGCGAAAGGGAACAGCGCATGAGAATAAATACGGATTTAAGCTCCTATCGGGCGTTATCGAATGATATCCATTGGGGTGTTGTGAAGGCCAGGTTTGATTTAGACGAAGATATTGATGAGTCGAAGGTGAGCAATGTCACGATTATTCCGTTTACCGGAAATCGCTGCGTTGTCTTTCAAGTGGCGGATGGAAGCTGGGAGCTTCCAGGAGGTACGCTGGAGCCCGGGGAGCGATATTTGGACGCGCTGCGACGGGAGGTGAGGGAGGAGCTTGGTGCAGAACTGGAGTCGTACCGAGTCTTCGGCCAGTTTCGTTGTGAATCCAGTTGCAAGACCCCGTACCGTCCGCATATCCCTCACCCGCGCTTTGTCAGATTGGTTGGCTACGGGGATGTATGCATCGTCGGGGAACCGCTGAATCCTGAAGACGGCGAGCAGGTGATCGCTGTGGAGGCGGTCGAATTGGATGTGGCGGTTCAAAGATTTGAAGAAACGGGCAGGCAGGATATTGCGGACCTGTATAAGCTGGCTTATGCCATAAGACAACAAGACCTCTCGGGTAGATAAACCTATAATATCTTGAGCATGGGAATGGGAGGAACGAAGTAAGGCCATGTGTCGGATAACAATCAGGCATACCAGGATTATTGCAGAGTGAAGCCATGAATGAAGACGGGGTTTATGAGATTGATCCTAAAGGCCATGTTCTGGACAATAAAGAGGTGTAGACAATGGAGCACTTATTTCAAGAGCTGCTGCAGCATTATTTTAATGAGCCTGTGCATTCTATGGGCAATGTGCCATTTGGCATGACGAATGACTCCAGAATTGTTGTACTGAACCAAAGCAAATATGTTGCAAGAATATATAATCGTCATACTAAAAATGAAGAAAGATTACAGTTTGAGGTGGAATTAACAGCTTATTTGGAACATTGCTCTTTATCGTTTGGTGTTCCAGGGTTCCTCTCGAGCAAGGATGGCTCGAAGTATGTTATTCTGTCGGATGGTTCTTTAGGCTCCATAACCCGGTTTATTGAGGGTGAGGTTCCAGATTTATTAAGAAATTCGGATGTGCTTAGTTATGGACAGACGGTTGGAGAAATTTCGTATGCCCTTCAGCAATTCTCATCGGTACCCGTTGATTCGGTTCGTCCTACTATCGCATTTCATGATCCTTACAGCCTTCATCCGCTGTCGTATCAGAAGAGCATCCATGAATTTCTGTCCAGTCCTCCCTTTGCAATTGATGCCGATCAGATTGCTATTATCCAGGCGTATTACCAGAATATTTACAGGCACGCGCCTGAACTCAATCTTCTGCCTAAACAAATTGTCCACCATGATATTCTCATCTTTAATCTCTTGATCGAGCCTCAATTCAGGAAGATCAGCGGGGTATTGGATTTTGATTTTGCCGCTAACGATATTCGTATTTGGGAACTAACGATCTGTTTAAATCATCTCCTTCAATTTGAAGACCAAACTTTTGAGAAGATAGAGCTGTTTTTGGATGAATATCGAAAATATATGACATTAACCCCTGCAGAGATTCAGTGGATTCCGTATGTTATGCAGATATATTACGTATCACTATTAAGCATCTATATTGGACAACATTATGCCGGCCGGAGCATCGCCCCTTATTTTCGGTTGATGTTGAAGCAGCTTTTGAAGAGAAGAGAGTGGCTGGAATATAACCAGCATGCCTTTTCCGATTTGTTGCACTCGAAATTCTAATGTCCCAATCAACTTCTAGGATGTGAATGCTGTGAGATTACCTTATAAAATAGGATATGCCGTCACGATGGTATGGCTGGTTTGGATTGTGTACGGTTATATGAATTACGATAGTATAACTGATCGCGATCTGCTTCCCATAGTATTATGGAGTGCTGTGTTAGGCATCATCATCCTACCGATTTATTTTATCTCGGTGCTGCTGTACTATGTTTACAAGCGAGCACAGAAAAAGGAATAGAGAGGGGTGTTATGATGAGAGAACGATATGTATATCTGCTCGGAGGGAACTCCTTCCAAGCAGAGGCGAACAGACAGTTCATAGAGCAAGCGGGAGGTTCCGACGCCACGATTGCCTTATGCATCATGAACAGACCGGGCTGGGAGGAATATGTTCCACTGTTTCAACAGATGTGGAGGGAGTCGGGTGCTCACGATGTACAGGTGATCGTTCCTGATGCGGAAGGGCATTTGGATATGGAGCACGCGGAGCAGGTCCTTTCTCGCGCCACGGGAATTTTTATCGGTGGGGGAAATACGGAGAAATACCATCGCTACTATGCGACGGGTGCCTTCAAAGACCTGTTGATCGACCGATATAAAAACGGGGTTCCGATTGCAGGGAATTCGGCAGGCGCCTTAATTCTTCCCGAGATTTGCCTCATTTCCCCACTTGATAATGAGCAGAGCGTAATGCTGTTTAAACAGGGCGTAGGCCTGCTCTCCGATGTATTGATCAGCGTTCATTATACGGAGTGGGGCGATCAGACTAATCTGCTAGAGGGTATGAAGGCGAAAAAAGTACAGCGTGGTCTCGGCATTGATGAGCAAGCATGCGCGGTGTTCATTAACGAGCGGCTGGCATCCTCATTAGGCGAATCCGTCCATATGGTAACCATCCAGGATGTTGAGCAGGATGAATATATAGCGAAGGAAACATCGTGAATGATGATGTGTCAAGATATACGAAAAGATGGACAGGGGGACTGGATGGAATGATCTATCATATTATTTCGATGGAAGCATGGACGGAAGCACAGCAGCAAGGAGTATACGAGCCGCACAGTTTACATACAGATCAATTTATTCATTGCTCAACAGAGGAGCAAGTCAGCGGAGTAGCCAACACGCTCTATAAGGGAACAGCGGGTCTATTCGTTCTGGGCATTCAAGAAGATGATGTGGATGCTGAGATTGTATACGAGGACTTGTATGGACTGCATCAGTTGTTCCCGCATATCTATGGAAGGCTGAACCTGAACGCAGTTCATAAGGTATATCGTTTGGAAGCTGACGAGAATGGGGTATTTGCGTTTCAAGCTTCTGCTGATTTCGAATATCAGGGATAAAGCAACTAGAAACCAGCTAACCCATTATGACCAAGGAGGAATTCTATGATACTTGAAGTGGCGATACTGCAGGTGAGAACAGGGCTAACGGATGATTTTGAACGTAATTTCGAGTTGGCGTCAGGGATCATCTCTAAGATGAAGGGTTATGTCCATCATGACTTGAAACGGTGTCTGGAAGATGATCATAAGTATATTCTATTGGTAAAATGGGAGACGCTGGAGGACCATACGACAGGTTTCAGAGGATCAGCTGAATATCAGGAATGGAAAAATCTCCTGCATCACTTCTACGATCCGTTCCCTGTTGTTGAACATATAGTACATACCTGCTACATGATGAAGCGATATTCATAAATTCCTTCACTTGTTTAGCTGTATTCGGTGCTTCTTGGAATATTCTCGGGACAAGTGATGCAGCGGCAGCGCTCTGTGTTTATATAGAGGGATAGTGAATGAGTTGGAGGAGATATTGATAGTGAATTTTCAGGATATTGTACCTTTTATGGATCAGGTTCGGCAGAAATTAATGATGGTGCTGGGGTCTTTCGGAGCGGATGAGAAGGAGCTACGTGAAGTTCCTGACGGTTGGAGCGTAACCGAGGTGGTGGAGCATTTGGGCAAGCTTGAAGGAATGATTCAGTATCAGCTTCGGCAGATGCTGGAGAAGGAGCCTGCTCTGCCCTCGGAGCCATGGGATGAGAAGCTGACGGATGTAAGCGAAGTGCTGCAAAACAGCGGCATCATCGGCAAAAAGATAGAAGCGCCTAAAGCAGCCGTGCCTAGCGGTACATTGTCCTATGAAGAAGCGATGGATAAGCTGAATCAGGTCCGGGACACAACGAAGGAGATCATTGCGAGACTGGCCGAGCGGAATACCAATGACCTGCGTTACCCGCATCCCTTCGGTTTCGAGATGAACGCGAATCAGTGGGCCCATTTTATCGCAATCCATGAAACTCTTCACATCAGACAACTGGGACGGATTCGGGAAGCGAACAAGTAACCCATCGAGGCAGGTGTTTGAGATGAATTTGGAAGAGCTTATGGCGAACCTTTATGGCCGCCGACCGTTAAGAATGAAACTCATGTCATTCGGTCACACCAACCAGGTGTACAGCGTGACTTTTCCACACGAACAAATTATGCTTAGAACCAATCACAAGCCCGGAATTCTGGAGTTTACAGCGAAGAATATGGAGATTCTCTCCTCTTTGGGCTTACCGGTACCGAAAGTCATTCATCATGATGTCTCTCTTGAGAAGGTGCCGTACGCCTATATGATACTGGAACGCTTTCCCGGTCAGGATCTGCGCTATGAGCTGGAGGGAATGACACATGAACAATTGGCCGTTCTCGCAGGCCAAATCATTTCATATGAGCGCAAGGTAGCCGAGCTTCCCAAGGGCAAGGGATTTGGATGGGTTCCCATCGGTGAGCAGGGTCCATTTTCATCATGGGCACAGATCATTGAGCGCAATCTTGAGAATCGTTTGGGGAATATAACCGATGATGTGTCATCAGAGGCCGTTAACCAACTCCAGGTAATAAAACAGCATTACGAGCCTTATCTCAACCAGGTGGAGCCGGTCTGTTTTCTGGATGATCTCACGATTAAGAACGTGATCGTACATGAGGGCAAGCTGCAGGGCATCGTGGATTTCGATTGGGTATGTTACGGAGATCCGCTGTACATGATTGCTCTCACGCAAACAGCGGTTGTCTCTGACATTGGAGATCAGGGTATGCCTTATGTGGAGGAGCTGTGCAGGCAGTGGGGAGCGGATCAGGAGTTGCGGGAGCTGATTGATTTCTATTCCGTCATACATGCCCTGCAATTTATCGGTTTCCATAAGAGGGAGAAGAATGATGTCTGTATGCAGCGAGTGTTGTCATTCATAATTGATAAAATAAACAGCCATACGAACAGAACCGCATGAGCGTGAAGAAGCCCATGCGGTTCTTGTATTCCCATCAGGAAGATGGCGTAAATCCAACTCGTGGTTTGTCTCTTTCCTTCGTATTCACCGACACGTAGCGGATGGCAGTTAACGGTACATACAGCATGTCATATTCATCCTTGTATCGGATGAACTGTTCTCCCACCTCTTCAAGCGTGCCGCTCCGCACATAACTTCCATCCGTAAAATAAAGGGTCACTTGTTGATTCAGCAAACTTTTCAGCATACCTGATTTCACTCCTTGTGAATAGAATATATAACGGGTGCTTCGCAGAACCTGTTCATGCCTTTCGTTCCATCGTCACAGGTTGGTGACGATATCATCGATGATCCCGTAATCCTTCGCTTCTTGTGCGGACATAAAGTAATCCCGCTCCATATCCATTTCGACACGCTCCACGGACTGACCTGTTCGCTCCGATATAATATGTGCCAGCTTCTCGCGGGTTTTTATGATGCGTTTGGCCGTAATGGCAATATCGGTTGCCTGCCCTTGCACGCCACCATGCGGCTGATGGATCATAATCTCGCTGTTAGGCAGTGCGAGTCGCTTGCCTGTGGCTCCAGCCAGCAGAAGGATTGCACCGTAAGAAGCGGCAAATCCCGTACAGATGGTGCTCACTTGAGGTTTAATAATCTGCATGGTATCGTAGATGCCAAAGCCCGCGGACACGGAGCCGCCTGGACTGTTGATATACATATGGATATCCTTCTCCGGATCTTCAGCTGCCAGGAACAGCAATTGTGCAATAATGCTGTTAGCGATTGCATCATCAATGGCTGCACCGACAAACACAATCCGATCCTTCAGCAATCTGGAATAAATATCGTAGGATCGTTCGCCCCGATTGGTCTGCTCAACAACATAAGGAACAATATTCATGGTTTCCATCCTCCATATTCGTTAGGTTTTCTTGATTCAGCAAGTAAACGAAGAGGCAGCTGCAAAAGATACGGAGGAAGCAAGAAATAAATGATGGATATGAGAGTAACGAAAGGCAGACCTCGTTCGTTTACATATAAGATATCTTACCGAGAGAAGGAAGGGAGTTGGCTTCTGATGACGATCTATCGACCGAGTGTCACCTCGCCGGGGGATCAGGGCTTGGCGGAGCTGAACGCGATGCTGCACAGGTACTGTCTGTCCCTCACAAACTCCTCATGGGATACGGATGATCTGGTGCAGGACACATGGATCAAAGCACTCGAGCATTTGAAGCAGCGGAACCATGTCAATCCTGAGGCCCTGCTGCTCCGGATTGCCAAGAATACATGGATTGACCGGATACGCCGGGATCTGACCTACAGACGAATTCTTGATGAGAAGCTGGAGCATATCTTACCGAGAGAAGAACCATCGAATGAGGACAGCAAACTGAACATCGAGTTCGCTTTTCAATGGCTGATGGAGCATTTGTCCCCACTGCAGCGAACGGTGGTGGTGCTTCGTGATGTGTATGAATATTCCGTTTCGGAAACGGCAAACATGCTGCAAACGACGGATGGGGCAGTGAAAGCGGCTCTTCATCGTGCACATAAAGTCCTGCAATCCTTGGACATAGAAGAAGAGGAACACGGATTAACCATGCCGGAAGAGGAAGAGACCAGCTTGAATCTACAGGCATTGGCCGAGGCATATCAATCAGGTGATATTGAAGCTGTTGTAAGACTGATCCAGTGGAATAACAGTGAAGTTTCGGCCATTGGCAGCATGGAGCCGTTGCAGGTTCAGGGGGGCCAATCATCGAGCGCGGGTTATATGCTGTATAGCGGATATCAGCCAGAGATGAGAATGGCCGCGTAAAGCGGAAGTTTTTTCTTGCGAGATCAGGAGGTAAGCCTCTAAAGTTTATACTTTCTTATCTCTTCAAAAAGACCAAAGCAGAAGATGCTATGGTCTTTTTCTATATTGTGAATGTTCTGGAAACCTTTTCTTTGGAAAAGAGAGCGAGAATCCAACACGCAGCGGTTGGTTGATACACGAAGTCGAAGGCTTTTGTAGCATAATAGAACAAGGTTTTTTAGATTAAAACTATTGACAGCGCTTTCAGTTTATTCTTATAATTAAACAAAACCACATTAAGGAATGATGTTCCGTATTAAGGAACGAGATAAAAAGGGGGCCATGAATTGATTCAGTCAGTAACTAGGGCGCTGGATATACTGGAGTTTCTGAAATTGAATCCCGGAGGTTTAGGTGTTACAGAAATCGCCCAAAAGCTGGACGTAGCAAAGAGTACGGCACATCGGTTGTTAGCTTCGCTTGAAGAGCAGGATTATGTTCAGAAGACGGGAAAGGATAGCATCTACAGCCTGGGATTGAAGTTTATTGAAATGGCTGAGGTCGTTACCGAGAATCTAAAGATTGTGGATATCGCCAGACCATTGATCGAAAAATTAAGTAGAGATACGGGCGAAATCGTGCACCTTGTCATGCTTGACGGGAATGAAGTGTTATACATCGATAAGGTTGAAAACGCTTCAACTATCCGGATTTACTCACAAATTGGTCGCAGAGGCCCATTGTATTGCACAGGGGTTGGTAAAGCGATTTTGGCTTATTTACCGGAGGATGAGGTGGATCAGCTTCTTGCAGGAGTTATGATGCAGCCATTTACCGAGTATACCTTGACCACACTGGAAGATCTAAAGCAAGAGTTCCAAACCATTCGGGCCAACGCATTTGCGTACGATAATGAAGAGCATGAGAGAGGGATACGCTGTGTTGCGGCACCTATCTTCGACCACACACAAAAATCTCGTTATGCCATCAGCATTACGGGTCCCATCACCAGAATGTCGGATGATATTCTACGTGAATACATTCCGTGGACTAAAGAAACAGCCCTGGCGATTTCGAGAAAAATGGGTTTCAATCCACCTAAATCATAAAAACAATAAAAGGGGAGTTCTTATGAAAAAGTACAAATTTGGTTTGATTTTACTGGCGATGTTCGTTGTTTTAACCGCATGCGGCGGGAATGATTCAGCAAAGTCTGGCTCGAGTGAAACCGGCAAGGGCAGCAACTTTCCGAGTAAACCTGTAGAACTCATTGTACCTTATGCCGCAGGAGGAGGAACGGAGTACCGTGGCTCGTTCCTTTGCAGATATGGCTAAGAATGACCTGGGTCAGTCCATTGCCGTTGTGAATATGGAAGGTGGCGGTGGAGCGGTTGGTATGCAGAACGGTGCCAAGGCAAAAGCAGATGGCTATAAGGTATCCATGGTAACCGTTGAATTGCTTACATTACCGCACTCCGGTTTGGCTCAATTTTCTCATACGGATTTCAAACCGATTGCGCTATTAAATGAAGATTCAGGTGCTATCACAGTAAAAGCAGATGCACCATGGAATACGTTAGAAGAATTTATCGCAGCTACAAAAGAAAAAAAATTAAAGGTCGGGAACTCGGGAACGGGTGCGATCTGGCATTTGGCCGCCGCTGCTTTTGAGAAAGAAACGGGTGCCCAATTTAATCACATCCCATTTGAAGGAGCTGCTCCTGCAGTAACGGCCCTGCTGGGAGGACATGTGGATGCAGTTTCTGTAAGCCCTGCAGAAGTTGTTACACAAGTACAAGCAGGTGAGCTTAAAGTATTGGGTGTGATGGCTGAAGAACGTGTCGAGTCTCTCCCAGATGTACCTACACTAAAAGAAAGCGGAATTGATCTTTCGATCGGCACATGGCGTGGACTGGCTGTTCCTAAGGATACGCCGGACGATGTTGTGAAAATTCTTGAGGAGTCATTCGGCAAGACAGCTCAAAGCGACGAATTTAAAGAGCAGATCAAAAAGATGAACCTGGGTTACCGTTACGAGAATGGAGAAGGATTCACGAAACTGCTGGAAGAACAAGATCAGTTATTTGCAAATTTGATTCCGTCTTTGAAATTGAATTAACCTTCAACAAATGAATTGGATAGAAGAGGCTAGTGATGACTAGCCCCTTCTATCACAAGAGGAGGTGCAGCCATGACCATGGCCAACCGAGTGATTGGATTTGGATTATTGATCTTGTCTGTGTATGCATGGTTAACAGCAAATGCGTTTCCATCTTCCAACGGTCTGGGACCTGGACCCGACTATTTTCCCAAAATAGCTGCCAGCGCATTAGGTGTATTATCGATTCTGCTCATAGGCCGGAAAGAGAAACAAGACGGAGCGGTTTATGCTGTTTCAGGGAAGCCTGCGGTTTTATTGTTTGTAACCGGAATCATCGTCATGATGGTTTATGTCCTGTTCGTGCAGTGGTTGGGGTTCACGGTTTCATCAGCTTTAGTCACATTGGCTTGGATGATATTGATGGGCATCCGGAAGTGGACAACATTGATTGTGGCGTCCGTTCTGATCAGCGCCGGAATTAGCTACGTGTTTGAATTCTTGCTGAGCGTTCCGATTCCGCACGGTATTTTGTATTAAAGGAGGGCTTGGTGTATGGATTTACTGCTTCAAGGATTGGGGAATGTCTTTCAGCCGGAAGTGATTCTCCTATTAATTGGTGGAGTTATTATCGGAATCATCATCGGCGCCCTTCCAGGACTTACGGCCACAATGGGGGTTGCGTTGTTTCTTCCGGTCACATTTGGGATGGATGCTGTAACCGGGGTTCTACTGTTGATCGGAGTATACTTCGGCTCCATTTATGGGGGCTCCATTGCAGCTATTCTATTGAATACACCTGGCACGCCGGCGTCAGCCGCGACCGCGCTTGATGGACATGCCATGACGAAGCAAGGTAAAGCAGGTAAGGCTCTGGGGTATGCAGCCATTGCTTCAGGTGTGGGTGGGTTAATTAGTGTTCTCATGCTGATTCTGATAGCTCCTCAACTTGCCGGCGTAGCATTAAATTTCAGTGCTCCTGAAATGTTTGGGCTTGCCTTGTTTGGACTCAGCATTATTTCCAGTGTATCGGGAGGCTCTGTTTTAAAAGGGTTGATCGCAGGGGTGTTTGGTATCCTGATTTCTACGATTGGGATGGATCCGATGACGAGTTATCCTCGTTTCACGTACGACCAGCTTTCTCTGTTAAACGGATTCTCCTTTATTCCCGTTATGATTGGACTTTTTGCCGTTTCCGAAGCTTTGGTCATTATGGAAGGTGAGATTGGCGGGGGAGACAAGATCAAGAAGATTATTGCCAATTATGTCCTTCCTAAATGGAATGAATTGAAAAGGCTTTGGTTCTCGATGATTCGATCCGGGTTTATTGGAACAATAATCGGGATTATACCTGGCGCAGGAGCCGATATCGCTGCATTTGTTTCTTATAATGAAGGAAAGCGTTTTTTGAAAAAAGAAGAGAAAGAGACTTATGGTAAGGGAAATCCTAAAGGGATTGTTTCAGCTGAGGCTGCTAACAATGGCGTTACGGGTGGTGCCATGATTCCTTTATTGACGCTGGGGATTCCGGGGGATGCGGTTGCGGCAATTCTGCTTGGAGCACTTGTAGTTCAAGGTATCCAGCCAGGGCCACAGTTATTTGCCACCAGTGGTGAGTTGGTGTATACGTTATTTGCCGGAATGATTATTGCGAATATTCTTATGGTGATATTTGGGATTAGCGGTATCCGGTTATTTGTCAAAATTCTATTGGTTCCGAAGAAAATGCTTGCACCTTTAATTTTGATTCTTTCCACAATCGGCGCTTATGCGATCAGTAACAATATTTTTGACGTGTTTACGATGCTTGTTGCCGGTATTATCGGATATTTTATGAAAAAGTACGGCTTTCCTGCATCGCCAATCGTGTTGGCCTTGATTCTGGGGCCTATGGCTGAAAGCGAATTCAGACGTTCGCTTGTTATGTCAGAAGGCAGTTACAGTATCTTTCTTGAAAGACCCATTGCACTCGGATTTATTATTGTTGCCGTCTTGTCGCTCATTCTGCCTCTCGTATGGGGCAAGCTGAAGAAAAATAAAAAGGTGAACGCAGCATAAGAAAACCTTTAACGAGGCCATTCAAGGATGAGCGACCGCGATTCAATGGTAGGTTTTCTTGCGATTATAGAATTGTTCAGTGTAGCAAGAAAGCTTATAAATTCTATAATACTAAAAAAAAAAAATGATCACCTGGAGTGGAGGTCTATATTGTGTATCCTGAACTTGTAACTATTGGTGAAACCATGGTCGTATTTGAGGCAGCCGTCGATGGCCCTTTAAGATATGCTTCCCAGTTTAACAAGCGCCATGGAGGAGCTGAGTCCAACGTAGCGATTGGAGTAGCCAGATTAGGGAGATCTGCCGGATGGATAAGTCAGGTAGGGGATGACGAGCTTGGAAAATATCTGGTATCTTCGATACGCGGTGAAGGCGTGGATACCTCATGCGTTCGATATGATCGTCACTATCCAACCGGACTTTACATCAAAGAAAAAATTACGTGAAGGCTCCACACAGGTCTATTATTATCGCAGTGGGTCGGCTGCCAGCCGCATGAAGAAAGAGGATATCGATTGGAATTACGTAAGGCAGGCAAAAATGATCCACCTGACGGGGATCACTCCATTTCTGAGCGAAAGCTGTCTGGATATCGTTTTTGAAGCGATTCGTATGGCTAAAGAGAACGGAATCCAACTCTCATTCGATCCGAATCTTCGCTTTAAATTAATGAAGCATGTACCGAATGCAAAGGAAATCGTGCTGGATATTGCCAGACAGGCTGATATTTTCATGCCGGGTGTAGATGAAGCGGAGTATTTAATTGGAACAAGTGATTATAAGCAAATCGCCGACTATTTTTTACAAGCAGGAGTGTCCAAGATGGTCATCAAGAATGGAAGCTCCGGCACTTATTACGAATCAGTGGATGAGGGAGCGGGATTCTGCCCGAGCCACAAGGTAGAACGGGTGACGGACCCGGTCGGTGCAGGTGACGGTTTTGCTGCGGGCTTGTTGGTCGGCCTGCTTGAGCAGAAGCCTCTTAAGGAAGCGGTTGAACTTGGTGGTATTATTGGCGCCATGGTAGTAACGGTAAAAGGTGATGTGGAAGGGCTTCCGGACCGTGCCTCTGTTGAAAGCTTCAGCATGAATCAGCGTGACATTTTGAGATAGGGAGTGACAGGATGGGACAGGATCAACTCAAGAAGCTTTTACATTCCGGCATAATTGCGGTTGTACGGCGTGTGGACGAGGATAAAGTAATGCATGTTATTTCCTCGCTTGTAGAAGGCGGGGTTACCGGAATTGAAATGACGATGGACTCTCCAAATGTTTTGCAAGTTATACGAGATGCCAAGAAGAAATATGGGGATCAGGCTGTAATAGGAGCCGGAACCGTATTGGACGCAGAAGCAGCGGGATCGGCGATTCAGGCCGGAGCCGAATTCATTTTTGCCCCAACCTTAAACGAAGGGACCATCAAGGCAGCCAAGCGCTACGGTAAAATTGCGATTCCGGGTGTCTTTACTCCAACGGAGATGCTGCAAGCACAGGAATGGGGTGCAGATGTTGTCAAAATATTCCCTGCATCCGTACTAGGTCCTAAATTTATTAAAGATGTTAGCGGACCGTTAGGCCATATTAAAATGATGCCGACAGGCGGAATCGATCTGGATAACATTGAGGATTACATTCGGGCCGGCGCCGTTGCAGCCGGTATCGGCGGATCACTGATGAAACCGGCACTCATCGAAAATGAGTCTTGGGATGAATTAACTGCGCTTGCACGGCAATTCACATCCAGTGTGACAAGAGCGAGAATGCAAATGATTAGGTAGTGGCTATCATGAAATCATATGAACGAGCAGATGTGCGAAGCTGCTCGTTTTTTTTGGTGCTTGATTTCCCATTTCGTGTGGATTCTTGCTGGAAGATATAAATGAAGAATTTCAATGAACAGCTTCCGGTTGTATACTATAACCACGTAGAACCGTAGGAATGAGGAATGAGGGATGAGGTTGCAGACCGAAGTGAAGTTGTACACCATGTGCATGATACAAGACGGAAGCAGAATCCTGCTGATGAATAGACCGGATGCCAAAGGATTTCCCGGTTATATTGCGCCCGGCGGCAAAGTGGATTTTCCGGAAAGCATTGTGAACGGAGCGATTCGGGAGGTTCGGGAAGAAACCGGTTTGATTGTGAAGGACATCATCTATAAGGGCCTCGAGGAATCGTGTGAACCCAATACAGGTCTGCGGTATATGGTGTTTAATTATTTGGCCACTTCTTTTGGAGGGGAATTGCTGGAGAATCCTCCCGAAGGGGAGCTGGTATGGGTGGACCTGGAAGAGGCATTGAAATTGCCCATGCAGGATTGGTTTAAGCGTCGGTTTCCCTTGTTTTTTGAAGAAGGCACATTTGAATTAAGCGAGATATGGGATGAGAAGACGGGGATAGTTCTGGAAGAGACGGTTAAGCAGTATCCGGCCAGATTGCCTCAAGTGGCAGGTTTCGCAGATTAGCGAAGGACAAACAAAGCCGGCCTTAGGCCGTATCATGCTTACTGGTTTAATCGGCATATTGAGACTGAGTACGAGAAGATACGTCAACCGCTTCATCTACTGGATGGATATTATAGAATCTTCTATCTGAAATGGGGTCGCATAACCATGAACCTGCAAGTCATTAACCATCTGTGCTTTTCTGTTTCGGAATTGGAACGGTCCATCGCTTTTTACAGGGACGTGTTTGAGGCCAAACTTCTGGTTAAGGGAAGGAAGCTTGCCTATTTCGATCTGAACGGACTGTGGATTGCTTTAAATGAAGAAGATGTCGACAGAAGCACCGCGAATAGAACGTATACCCATATTGCTTTTTCGATGGAAGAACATGATTATGAACCGACACTTCTCCGGCTTGAGGCGCTCCAGGTGGAGATTCTGCCGGGTAGGTCAAGGGATGAGAAGGACAAGAAGTCGATTTATTTTCTGGATCCGGATGGTCTATATGTTTGAGTTCCATACAGGCGGTTTGCAAGACAGACTGGATTATTACAGGGCGGATAAGGATCACATGACCTTTTACGAAACCGAATAAACGCGAAGGAAGAATCCAATTGCGGATGAAGGAGATGAGCCGGTGAATCTTGCGAACAAAATAACGATAGCCAGGATATTGTTGATTCCGTTATTTATTCTTTTTTTTGCGGAGTACCCACTATGGTTGGCAGAGAAGCATCGTTTTTTCGGATTTATACAAGAGAATGGACGTTACATAGCATTAGCTGTATTTATTCTTGCTTCGGCTACAGACAAGCTGGATGGTTACATCGCCAGGAAATACAATCAAATCACGAATTTGGGGAAGCTGCTGGACCCGCTCGCAGATAAGCTGCTCATATCGGTTGCCTTAATCATGATGGTTCAATCCGGTATGGTTGCGACGTGGATAGCCGTTGTCATCATCGCGCGGGAATTTGTTATTACGGGGCTCAGGATGGTAGCTTCGGAGCAGGGCATTGCCTTATCGGCTGACAAGCTTGGTAAATTAAAAATGGTGCTTCAGGTTGTTGCCATCGCAGCCGTATTGCTCGATAACTATCCGTTCCAATTCGTAACACTGATCCAGGTTGATGAATGTTTAATGCTTGCTGCTGTTGGCTTGACGATCTATTCCGGCATCCATTATTTGCTGAACAATTACAGACTCATCAAATTGAACTGAATCTTAGACACTGGTATATATCCTACTTTGTGCCCAATTTATTTCTGGAAGGTAACGATTTAAACCGGGACTGTCGATATAACAGATAGATTGGTAAAAATACCTGCGAGACAGAAGGTACAAAGGAGAGAAATAAATGAGCTTAAACAGAAAGACAACGAAGATCTTTCTAGTCGTTGTGATGATGTTGGCGATGGTTTTTCCAACCAGCGTATTCGCCGCCTCCGGGGACGTAACGTCGATTGAATTTGATACGAACGAGAGCAAGATTTACTTAACCGTTAATGAAACAACGGAGCAACTTCGAGTATTGGCCAACATTGAAGGTTCAACTACGAAGAAGGATGTAACCAATGAATCGACATGGACTTCGTCCAACACAAGGATCGTAAAGGTTGATGGTGGACTCATTCTTCCACTGGAGAAAGGTACGGCAAGAATTACGGCAAAATATAAAGGCGCTATCAAGACGATAGATGTTGACGTCAAATTTGCCATTGATGATCTGAAGCTGGATCAGCCGGACAAAGTAGAGCATAAGCTTGGAACGGAAGGTTTAACCGTTAAAGCGTTGGCTGACGGAACGAACGATGTAACCACGGAAGCAAAGTGGACGACATCCGATGATAGTGTAGTAAAAGTAAGCAAAGGCGAGCTGACGCTTGTAGGTCTGGGCAGCGTAACCATTACTGCGGAATACAAAGGGCTTAAAGCATCGTATTCGATCAAGGTTGTTGCACCTTACCAAAAGCTTGCTATCGTACCAGGTGAGGATCAGGAGCTGTTAGTTGGCGATGCACCTGTAGAGCTTAAAGTTTTCGCTAAACAATCGGAGACCGATGCCGGTACGGATGTAACGGACAAGGTAGAACTGAAATCCTCCAACACTTCTGTAGCTACAATAGAAGATGGCAAGCTTAAACCCGTAGCGTTGGGTAAATCTACAATCAGTGTAGGCTACCTGGGCTCAACAGCTAAACTGGATGTGTATGTGCGCAATCCATACGAGGCTTTGATCCTAGATCAAACGGATTTTGTGAAGAACCCGGTCCTGTTTATGAATGATTCCATTACGGTTAAGGCAAAGGTTAGAAACGCTGCCTCGCAATCCGTTGATGTCACGGGTGAATGGACATCTTCGAATCCGCTTGCCGTATCCGTTAACGGAGGCGTAATTACAGCCAGATCTTCAGGAACCTCCACCATTAAGGTAAGTCATCTTGGAATCAGTAAAGAATTTACGGTGAAAGTGTATCCAACGGTTACGAAGTTTGAAGTAGCCGATTCGAAGGTAGAAGTGCTGAAAGACGAATCCAAATCCTTCCCTAAGGTGACAGGAACGCTTCTGGACGATGAGGAACAGGATTTCAGCAGCGCAGTAACCTGGACCTCCAGCGATGAGAAGGTCGTAACCACCGAAGATGGCAAAATCAAAGCCATCGGAGCCGGTACAGCAACAATCACCGGTAAGATTGGGTCCAGAGAAGTAGCATCAGTGCCTGTTACCGTTAATGAGAAAGTGCTGGTTCTGCTGTCTGATGTAGAAGAATATCAACTGGTTATGGGTAGAAGCAATACACTTCCGAAGGTCAATGCTGTGCTTGAGGATGGCGAAGAGAAGGATGTGACGTCCTTGGTTGAATGGTCACTGACTGGCTCCGCAGCTGTCATCAAGGATGGTACGCTTAAGGGACTTACCAAAGGTTCGACAACGCTGAAGGGAACGTATCTGAATAAAGAGGTAAAAATTCCCGTCATCGTTGAACAGGAAGTTGTAAAAATCGTGGTGGAGCCTGAGAATATCGAGCTTAATATCAAGAAATCCAAATCGATTAAAGTCACAGGTTACTACAGCAATGGTAAGGCGGTTTCCCTATCATCCAAGATGAATTGGAGTACTTCGGACACCGCTCTTGTGACGGTATCGAAAACTTCCGTTAAAGCCGTTGCCGAAGGCACAGCTACAATTACGGGCTCCTACCAGGGCAAAGAAGTTAAGGTGAAAGTCAACGTTGTGCCGAAGTTGACCAAATTGACCGCAAGTGACAAGAGGCTGGATCTGAAGCCGGGAGATGTCAAAACCGTTACGGTGACAGCAGAATTTGATACTGGAGCCAAGACAAGTGTGGGTGACAGCGCGGTTTGGACGACCAGTAAATCTAGCGTTGCCAAAGTGACAAACGGACGGATTGAAGCGGTCTCCAAAGGAACTGCGCGGATTAAAGGGCAGTACAATTCCAAATCCGTAACCATTACCGTGTCTGTTAAATAGAGAGATTGATAGCAGCAGCCCGGCTCTACCCAGAGCCGGGCTGCTGTTTGTCCAAAAGAGAATCAATTGTTTTTTGAGTTGATTGGAATCAGAGGCTTCATACAGTAAAGCGTTATTTGTTTACAAACCAGGCGAGCAGATGTCCGTTGTATACTTCGAATGATTTCACTTGAAACGCTGTGTTCTCTGCTAGGGCATACATTTCATCGATCGTATAATATTTAATCTCCGCATCTATGAATCCGTCACCAGGCTGATAGTACGGCATATCCAGAAGATCCGGATCGTACTGATTGGGAGCAAAGTGACGTTTCCACGGCGTAGAGATGAGCAGGCTTCCGCCGGGAGTGAGTCTGTCCTTTATTTTACGCAGGACTGGAAGGGGATTGTAATTCATATGTTCAAGAATCTCGGTGAACAGAATAACATCGAATTGTTCTTTTCCCGGGATCTCCTCAGCTTCAATATTGCATAGATTCCATCGTACACCATAATCCTGTTCCAACTCTTCGGACCAGTAATCCGGAATCATATCCAGCCCGTATGCCTTGGCTCCCGACAGGACGCTGTACATCAAGAGTGTACCGTAAGCTGCGCCAATGTCCAGTACCTTGGTACCTCGTGCCACTAACAATGAATCCAGTATCGCAAGCAGAGGGAACCAGTAGGTGGATTCTTCTTTCTTGTAGGCGGATAGATAGTGGCTTTTCTCCCGTTTGGCATGATAGGAGGAGATAATGGTCTGAGCACGGGAAAGTTTATCCTCTGGCGATAATTGGGTTTCAGGCGAAGGGTGTAATGAAGACATGGCTTTACCTGGCACGGTTCCCACCACTCCAACGCTTACGAGGAGGTACCCCGGCACATTGCACTTTTCTTCCTTCGTCAAGCCATGATACCACTTCGTGAGCCAATGCTTAACGGTCTGAGAATCCTGGATGAAATCAAGAAAATCCAGACTGTTTAAAAAGCCGATGCTGCTCTCTTCAATGAGCGCTATTCCGCTCCGCTCAAATGAATCCTTCAGTGAGAAGATAGGATACTCTGTTCCATACATCCAGGTGCCGAGCTGCTCTGCGGCTTCTTTACCGGCGCGGTAGGGCAAGCATTCTGCAAATGGAGTAATGACAAGAACGGTCCCTCCCGGCTTGGTGACCCGTATCATTTCCCGTAGAATCGTTACTTGCTCATCTTCATCAAAATGTTCAAGCACGCCAGCGTTCCAGGTCAGATCAAATTGGTGGTCGGGAAGCTGCATTTCTCTAATATCGGAGAGGATGAAGGTGCCCGGTACTTTGGCTCTATAGAAGGCGCTGCGGCTGTTATAAAGTGCATTCTTCGAATAATCGACCAGGGTAACCTCTGCTTCCTCAGCGGCCAGACGAAGCGAGATTTTCCCAGAGCCGGAGCCAGCCTCTACCATGCGTTTTCCTTGAATGCCCCTGGAAATGTCGATAATCTTGTCGTATATCGTTTGGCTTAATGAATCCCAGTGGTATGACACTTCACGAGACCATAACTGATCCCAAACCAGCTTCTGCGGCTCATCCCTTAACATGTTATTCAATCCCCCCTTTACGGTTAGGTGTATATTTATGAAACAGTTGGAGGAAGCCTTGCGAGTCCCTGTGGATTTCAGCCAGTTCCCGTAACCCATATGCTCCATACTGATGAAACAAGCCTTCTTCGTTGATGGAGAAATCAATATGTTTGTCCTGAAGTGACATGCGCTGTGCCATCGTTGCATGGTATACCCACGATTCCAAGCAGCATTTGGGCCTCCACTCCGAACGAATGCCCATATAATAGCGCATCCCCAGAAGCAGACTGTCATCCTCGTATCCCTGCTTTCCGGGTAGAAAACGGGTATCATAACCGCCGATTCGGCGCAGGATCTCCGCATTATGAACGACCGGATGCACGAATCCATATGCCGTCCCTTCTCTTGAGAGCTGCTGGAGCGCTGTCATCAGGTGTTCCGGTGTCTCTGGTAGTTGAATGAACTCCTTCAGCGGCTGCAGTTCTCCGCTTGATGTCACGATACCGGGAGAAACCATGGGCTCTCCCGTATATGCCAGGTAACGGAGAAGCGGTTCGTACCAGCCGGTAGGGAGAATCATATCAACATGAATCTCAGAGATGTACTCCGTTTCAGGGAAGTGCTCCCATATGAACTCAAAACATGCTTGTCTAGCGGCTGCGATCCCTATATTGACTCCCTCTCCCTGAATGACGCACGATATGCCTTGAGTTAGCAGCCAGTCCTGAAGCTCTTCGTTTGTAAGACACCCTTGGTTGAACAGTACCGTATTATGGTCTTTGGAGTTTTGCAGACTGCTTAATGCCAAGCCAGCCATATGCAAATCTTCCTCCCGTGAATCTTCCCGAATGAATAATGGCAGTGTATGAATTATTCTCATTACCTTCGCTTCCTCACATTAGTTAGTTTTATTCCTCCCATTCAACCAGAGAAGGTGAATCATCCAGAATGGATTCGTACTGTTCCCTCCAGCCGAATTGCGCTTCAGGATCAAGCTGTGAGTAGCGCTTATATTTCTCTAGCCTGTGTTCCGGTTTGGCCCATCCATAATGCTTCAGTCGGATAGATGACAGGTGATGCGGGAGATCGAATACATTGACCGGGAACCTGCCACAATGCTGTGCGGATTCCTTCCAGAAGTAGATCATATCAGGCTGGTAACGAAGGAGAAAAGGACGATAATACTTATGCGAGCTCCAGTATTCATCATCCCTGTAATGGGTCTCGCTCCAGAAGTCATATAGCCTGAAGCAATATAAGTCGACTTCCTTCTGTTGAAGCATGGAGGGAAGCTCATCGGCAAAGGAAGATTCAAACCACTCGTCTGCATCCAGATTCAGAATCCACTCGGGGTGGATATTCAGGGTTTCACGCCATTGCTGCTTTCGAAGTTCGATTTCATTATGAAACAGGGATTCCGTATTGCTGATCAGCCGTATCGGAACCCCTTTCAGTGCCTTCAAACATAAATCGATGGTATGGTCAGTACTGCCATCATCGATGATAACAGCTTGATCGATATAACTGCGATGTCTTTCGAGTGCTTGGCGTAAATAGCGATTGGCTTCATTTTTAAGCACCATGGTCAGGGTGAGGGACGGGCGTGCTGAGCGGTTTACTTGGGTAACCCGACCTAGACTCTCTTCATCATGTTTTTCTAATTGGCTTAGTGTAACCTCGGGGATGGAGGAATTGGCATCCGTTGCTTGCAGAAACAGCTGGGCATTATGAAGGTCACTGTCGCGGTATATATGATAGGCCGGGTAATGAGTGTCCACATACAGGGTAAAGCCAAGTGCGGCTGCACGAATGCTGAAATGCCGGTCTTCCCCCCAGAAGGATAAGTTGTAGATCGGCTTGAAGTTCGCACCGCGGATAAGAGCACGACGGCTGATTAAGGTGCAGGCTCCGAGCCCGCCGACTTCATATATCCCCGGTTCAATCAATTGGCTGACAAATCGCTGATAACGCTCTTCTTTTTGAGTTTCATCCAGGATTTCACCTCTGGCCTGTTCCCACTGCGTATATTCATCTTTAAGCCACACTTGGGGATGAGGCCTTGATTCGGGCTGCCAGCGTGTCCAGAAGATTTCCGAGATGATATCTTTATCGGCCGCAATGAGATGGTTTAATGTGTGAGGGTCCAGCAGCAGATCCGAATCAACGAGGAATAAATAGTCGTATTGTAAATCGATAGCGTATTGAATGATCTTGTTCTTATAGTCGGCTACTTTCCATATCAACTGCTCATTCCAATAATGGGTTGTCTCGTTGCGGATATAGTCGTCCTGTCTATGAATGTTGTGGATTATGACATGGTTAGCTTTTCGGATAAATTCGCTCAATAGGACGCTGGATTGCTCCTCCTGATTGTCATCGATAAAAAAGTAGGTTATCTCCATAGGGTCCTGCTCCAATCGAAGCAGCGAAGTTAGAAATCGGTCCAGTATTTCCGGTTTCTGCCGTATGGGACTGCCAATCAGAACACGAATGCGCTCCTTGGTCATCAGACACCCTGCCTTTCACCTTCATCCTGAAGTTCTTTTAACTTGGTGCGGAAGTATGCCTGGTTTGCCAGCATCGTTTCATCGCCGGGACGATAAGTAAGTGCGGTTTCATTATGCTGATTGGCCAGCACATGTTCCCCGATCCGGTCATAACAAACCGCCAATTGCAGATGAGGCAGCCACGTGGAGAAGGAAGGATTGTGAAACCCCATATAATCCGCGGGCAATTTAAGCTCAGTCGCTAGTTTATACCAGTAGATTGCTGTATTGTAGTTGTTTAATTCCAAGAAACGATAACCAATCCGGCAGCAGAATTCTGCCCGGGGTGCCGCAAACTGAAGGGATCTGATAGAGGATTCAAATGCGGCTTGCTCATTTCCTAACTCGTGATAGCAATCGGCCAGCCTGCTGCACGCCGTAAGAATATCTTCTATCCATCCTTTTCCGGTATGTAAAAACTGTTCATAGTAATTAATGGATTTCTCGAACTGGCGGTGATCCTTTAATTCATTGGCATAATAAAATAAATCCCGTGGCGGGAACGATTCACCGGCAGCTTCACGTTTCTCGTAAATTTTTAAATTCCGGCCGGTATCGGGATCATGATTCAGGCTTAAGTGTGTAACCGCAACGTCGCTGTTTATAACATTTCCATAGACCTCCAGATATTCATGGACAGGCCCGATCCATCGGAAGGACTTGCTTCGTTTGACCAAGCGGTTGCGACGCAGGCTGAAAGTGACATTACCATATTCATCGGAGCTTAAATGATAGAGCATGGTGACAGAGTCGGTGTCGGGGGAAAGTGTTTCCTTGAGAGCTCTTAGTTTATGCTGGTCTTGTTCCAGCAGTACATCGTCTGCATCCAGCCACAGGATATAGTCTTTGGAAGCTTTGCTAAATGCATAATTTCGTGCCGCGGAGAAATCGTCGATCCATTCAAAATCATAGACAGACTCAGTGTAAGATTGAACGATGGCCTTAGTACGATCCGTAGAGCCAGTATCTACGATGATTATCTCATCCACAATGTCGGCAACACAGGACAGGCAACGGTTAATGACAAGCTCTTCGTTTTTTACGATCATGCATAAACTGATTGAGATCAATGAGATTACCTCCACATAGAATGGATTCAAACCAAATATGATAGATATATATTCAAGTCAGCTTATGAAATGAACCGTGTTTTATTTACATAATTCAAGTTGACTATACAGAAATGATGAATATCGATCGCCCAACTATTCTACTTCAGCTGCTGTGTCGATTTCTCTTGGGCCTGGAATTAATCCGGCATTTACCGTTCGAAGAACCTCACCGACAACAACGGATTTAATTAGCGGATTATTCCCACTGTTAAATGTTAACGTGGCCTTGGTTTTGACCTTGAGAGCAGTGTTAGGCAACGGTGCAGTGACGTTGGCAGGCGACGTTCAATTGAATGCAGGTGATGTGGTGGGCTTGTTTTACGATGCCAACGGCCTTACCATTTCGCTCAATCTCGGAGGAGCGACCTCATCAGGGATTGTATGGTCAATATTCAGGCTGTCTTAACATGGAATCCGTAAACGCCGATCATCTTTTGAGTGGCAGTATATCCGCTGGTAACGGCTGATATACTGCTTCTTTTTTTACTCAAAAGGACTATGCAAGCCTTGCTTGAATAATCCGATTTATTTTGAATGGACGATGAGGTATACTGGATTTGGGATTTTTCATAATCCTTGACATAGTATGTGAGCGAACATGAAGGAGCGAGTTTAACTTGCAGGAGAAAGCCGGATATAAATCGATTGCGCTTGATATTGCCCAGCGTATTGTCAGTGGGGAATTTCCCGTCGCCAGTAAAATTTCTGGACGTTCTTTATTAGCCGGTCAATACCAGGTATCACCAGAAACAATTCGCAAGGCGATTGGCTTGCTGAAGGAAGAGAATATTGTTTCTGTATCCCAGGGTAAGGAAATTATTATTGTCTCGGATCGTAATGCATTAGAGTATACGACCCGGAACAATTATTTGAAATCGGCGTATTCCTTAAAACAGGATTTACAACAGCTTCTTCAGGAGAAGAAAGAGATGGACCGTAAATTTGCCGAGCTGTTCACTCAGATCATTGAGGCATCGGATCGGCTTCAAAATTTAAAGCCCTACCATCCCGTTGAGATCAAAATCAGCGATTTATCGCATGTTATCGGTCGTACGATTGGAAATCTTCTGTTTTGGCAAAATACAGGCGCCACCATCATTGCCCTTCGCAGAGGGACGGAAGTGACCATATCTCCGGGTCCCCATGTGATCTTAAGAGAAGGGGATATCATTGTTGCCGTCGGAGATGAACGCATGTATGAACGAACGGAGCAGTTTATCAACCGTCCGCTGGATGAGGAAATTCAAGCAACGGATCCATCATAATTTCATATCATGAACGGCAAATAAAAGTGAAGTGACCCCCAAAAGTTAGACACGGTT
>NZ_ADHJ01000039.1:0-188745 GCF_000193415.1 Paenibacillus vortex V453 | reverse complement strand
CCAATGTCCACAAAATGGGGTCTTGACCAGGGATAACCCAAGTAGCTGCAGGCTTTCTCCAGGTTGTTTTTTCCGGGAACGCGTCCCTCATACACCCAGGCACTGACACTACGGGAGGATACTCCCAGTTCTTCGGCCAATTGTGACAGCTTGATGTCGTTGGCCATAAGTATGGCTAGCAGGACGCGGTTACGAATTTGGCAGCGGGTCGGCCGGCGAAAGCGCTTGACTCGCACACCTTTCCCCAAATATTTACGATTGATCAGGGACCACGCCTCTATGGAGTGTTTTTCTTGCTGCAGTTGTGTAGGCATAATTCCTCCGATTTTTTTAACACAATACTACAATATTCGACACTCACTTTTCAATAGCCAATCGTTAAACATTTGTTTCCATTTCGTTGTTACGTGATTTGTAAGGGCAGTGTAATAGTCTGAAAGTCCTGGTTTAACAATTTGTTTACAGATGTTATTGTTCGTCTTTTAGTCATTATATTATTTTATATCAGAATTTATTATTTGTTTATGCTTAAAACACGAACGATAAATATGATTATGTTTGACATATTCGTAATTAGAGTTTATATTAACTGTGGTTGTTGAAGTTGAATGATGCTTATTCGTATATCCCTGATAATAAGGTTCAGGGGTTTCTACAAGGGACCTTAAATTCCTGACTACGAGTAGGATGCGCAAGCATACCTATTCGTAGCAGGATTTTTTTGTGCCTGGAGTCGGTGTGCAAGAGTACAGTCAAACACACAGGGGGATATGATGAGCAAATATGATGTTATCGTGGTTGGCGCCGGACCGGCGGGAATATTCGCGTGTTATGAACTGACATTGAAATCACCGGGCAGCAAGGTGCTGCTGGTGGACAAGGGGCATGATATTTACCGGAGAAGCTGCCCGATTCTGGAGGAGAAAATCAAGCTCTGTCCGCCAGCCATAGGGCGCAAAGAATTTGCCGGATGTCTGCCGGCTTGCTCGATTACGGCTGGTTTTGGCGGAGCTGGGGCATACAGTGACGGCAAATTCAACATAACGACAGAGTTTGGCGGCTGGATGACTGATTATTTGCCTGGCTCCAAGGTAATGGAGCTTATTCAATACGTGGATGCCATTAATCTGGAGCATGGAGCGACACCGGCGATTACGGATCCAACCACGAATGCGATTCGGGATATTGAGCAGCGAGGATATGCGGCCGGACTTAAGCTGCTTCGCGCTCAGGTAAGACATCTTGGAACCGAACAAAATTTGGAGATTCTGAAATCGATCTACGAATATTTGAAGACCAGGGTCGATATGGCCTTCCGGGCAGAGGTAGAGGATCTGGTTACCGTCAAAGAAGACGGAACGTACCGCGTTACCGGCATTGCAATGAAGGGCGGAGAGGTTCATGAGGCGAATTTGGTTATGGTTGCCCCGGGACGAGACGGCTCTGCCTGGTTGACCAGCATATTAAAAAAACGCAGATTGAAAATGCATAACAACCAAGTGGATGTGGGCGTGCGTGTTGAAACCTCCGACGTGGTCATGAGAGAAATTAATGAGCACTTGTATGAAGGCAAATTCATCTTTAATACCTCGGTTGGAACCCGCGTGAGAACGTTCTGCAGCAACCCTTCGGGTCATGTTGTCGTTGAGAACCACAGCGGTGTGATGGCAGCCAACGGCCATTCCTATAAAGATCCGGCATTGGGCTCGGCCAATACGAACTTTGCGCTGCTGGTGTCCCATAAGTTCACGGAGCCGTTTGACAAGCCTAACGAATACGCGCGGGAAATCTGCAAGCGGGCTAACGATTTATCCAGCGGCGGTGTTATTGTACAGAAATACGGAGACGTGCTGCGCGGCCGAAGATCAACCGAAGGCAGAATCCGCGAAGGTTTTCTGGAGCCGACTCTTAAGGAAGCAGTCCCCGGAGATCTGGGCTTGGTTCTGCCCTACAACACGATGAAGAGCCTGATTGAGATGGTTGAAGCGCTGGATAAAGTCACACCGGGCATTGCATCCGAGCACACACTGTTCTACGGGGTAGAGGCGAAGTTCTACTCTGCTCGGCCGAAGCTGACGGAGTCCTTCGAGACGGAGATCAAGGGTCTATTCTGTGGTGGCGATGGAGCCGGAATTACGAGGGGACTTGCTCAAGCCGGGGCGGCGGGCATATGGATTGCCCAGAACATGCTAAACCGTTTAAGTTCATGATATCAATGACAATTATCAAGAACAGGATGTTCTATCAGGAGCGCGTTCCGGCAGCAGCCGAACGATGCTCCTGTTTTGTTTTCTCGGGCTCCGTATCGGGACGGTTTACCGGCCTGCATGTAAGTGAGAGCGATTTCTTTTTTTGGACGAACGGGTTATGATAGATACGGGAGAATTACATAAACGCGAGAGATGGAGGAACGGGCGATGATTAAACATATTGTGTTTTTTAAATTGAAGGAGCCGACGGCTGAGAATATTGAGAAAACAGTTCAGGTGCTGCGCGACATGGATGGGAAGATCCCGATGCTCAGATCCATAGAAGCGGGGGCTGATGTTATTCGCTCCGAGCGCTCTTATGATTTGGCTTTGATAGTTGAAGTGGATAACCTTGAAGATCTGCAGGCTTATGCCGTTCATCCTGTTCATCAGGAAGTCATCCGTTACATTAATACGGTGAAAGATCATACGCTTAGCGTCGATTTTGAAGTGTAGGCGGTTTACAATAGACATACAACAACAGGCTGGAGGAGATTTGCCGTGTATTATGTGAATCAAGAGCAAATTGAACGGCGGCTGCAAGCGATCCCTGAAATAGCTGAAGGATTGCGAACTGCAGCGCAATCATGGGATGGGGGCCTGGTGCTTGGCTTGGTACAGGAGCGCGGGCTTCATCTGGCGATTGAGGTCGTTACGGATGTCGGAAGTTATCTGATTGATGGGTTTATTATGCGGGATGCCAGCAGCTATGAGGATATTATGGACATCAACCATGAGGAAAAGGTGTTCCCTCAAGAGGTTCATACCGTGCTGCTGGAGCTGGTCAGACTGCGTAAACCGCTCGTTCAGGACTACTATGAATGGGACAGGCATACACTTCATCCTTTAACTGCCGCTCTGCCTGATGTGCTGGAGCAGTTTGCTGAGAACGTACGCCATTATCTGAAAAATGAAATGTATTAACTGCTTGCTGTATCTCTTTAGAAGCAGTTCCCATGTTAGTTAATATAGGCTCGACTCTATAACTATTCGCAGCAGACCGCCAAGAATCCCTTGAGCGGTCTGTTTCTATGTGGGGATCCATCCATAAACACACGTTGTCCGAAGCCCTGCCGATTCCGGTTTTGTTCCTTGCCGGAAATAAAAAAACTTGTGATGTTGTGTCAATACAAGCCCATCCTGCTTATAATGCATCAAGCGACTAGGCATTCGCCCGGTCGGACGAAAGGAGGAGTTCCCTATGACAGAGTGGAGTGCGCTGGTGGCTGGCGTCGGCATCGTTCTGATTGCGGTAGCAGCGATCATCGTGATGCTGTCGATGAAGAAACTGCTGAACCGGACCGAGGCCATGCTGAGCAAGCTTGAGGAAGACAGTACTCAATTAGCAAAGGAGGCCTCGCAGGTGCTCCGGCAAACGTCTGTCTCTTTAGAGATGATTCAGCGTCAGCTGGCAGCTGGCGAGGCTTTTGCCGCTTCCATGACTGATGCTGCATCGGCGGTAGCCAAGACGGCAGATGCCGTTCACGCCGTAGGGAAAAAAGCCTCTATCACCGCCATCGAGCATTTGGAACGTGCACGCCTCGATAATGAACGTCAAATCGGGGAGATGTTCCGATGGGTGGATGCCGGGATGACACTCTGGCATTCATGGAGCAGGTACACCTCCAAGTCCGGCGAAGGGCAGGCCAAATAGAAGGAGAGATGGGATATGAAAGAGAAGGGCAAAGGACTCCTCTGGGGAGTATTAATCGGCAGTGTTGCAGGTTCCGTTACAGCGCTTCTTCTGGCTCCGAAATCCGGCAAAGAGCTTCGAGGGGATATTGCTGACGGCGCCCGGGGTATCGGCAGCAAGGTTCAGGAGGTAGCGGAGAAGGTAGGAGAGCAAGGCGTTAATCTGATTGGGATCATGACCGATCGGGCAGAGAACGTAATCTCCGACATTCAGTCATGGCGTAACCGGCAAGAGAGCTGGCTGGCTGAAGAAGAAGTTGCGCAGGTCTCTTCATTTGATGACGAGGATTTTGAAGAAGAGCCGTTTGCGTCCTATACTTCGGATGTGAAGGTCAACGATTAACAAGAGTTTAGCATTCGGTATCTAGCCATCATTCATGAGGATAAGCAATATGCCAAAATACATGAAAGCCGGTGTCTCATTTGAGACCCCGGCTTTGCTGTGAATTGGAGATGAGAGATGATATTACTGCCCCTTGTTCCTGTAATGAAAATACGGCGAACGGATTTCGTTATTATAGGATTTATGAAAAATATGCGTTGTCGCTGGTGAGACTGGAGGGATCAACCAGCTCCAATCCCCGGTAAGCTCACGCTTCGCCTGCTCTTCCCGTCGTTCAAACAAGCCGAACTGGGTTGCCGCCGTATGGTGATCTACGATGCTGACGCCTGCTTTTTTGAAGGAATAGAGCACGGCATAATTCAGTTCAACCAGTGCGCGATCCCGCCACAAGGTGGATTCGCTGGACGTATCCTGCCCCATAAGCTCGGCAATAAGCGGAAGTTTGTTGTAACGTTCCTTATCTGCCAAGTTGCGGGCTCCAATCTCGGTTCCCATATACCAGCCATTAAACGGGGCGGCCGTATACATAATTCCGCCGATCTCCAGCAGCATATCCGATATGATGGGCACCCCGTACCATTTTAACCCCTGGTCGATAAGGTCCGGCAGTTCCGGATGCTCCAAGGAAACCTCCAGTACAGAGGAGTGTGGAATCGACAGCCATTCCGGCGGTTCGTTGCCTTGCTGAACAACGAGCGGCAGGACATCATGATGGGTCAAATCACCTTGCCACCCAAGCTCCATGCATTCCTTCGTGAAGGATATGGAAGCCGGGTCACCTACTGTACCGTCAGGCGTTTCGTAGCCCGCATATCGTATTAATTGATGGTTTTTGATCGTGAGCGGGGGTTCACCTGGACGGGATGGTCGGAAAATCGTAATGGTCGGTACGATCTTTCCGCCATTGGTGGCATTCTCGATATGCCGGATAAGCTCCGAAAAGATGTCAGAAGTCTTGCTCAAGTGTCTGGCATCGGTTACTTTGAGCCGATCCCAGAATAATCTGCCGATGCAGCGGTTGCTGTTTCGCCAGGCCATTTTGGCTCCGTGCGTCAGCTCCTCTGACGTATGCTCATATGTACCTGTGAGCTCGATCTGTGAGCGGATGTCCATGAGCCGGGATTCCGCTTCTTCCTGAGTCCGGTTTAGTTCTGCATAACAGAGCCCGATAAATTGTTCCGCCGACTTCATAAGTTCGGATGGATGTATGTTGTCATTCACGTGATATTCTCCTTTACTATGCGCACTCATTATAGTATAAACTACCCACGTTTGACGAATAGCACAAGAGTCCTACAATTGCATGAACAAAGTAAGAGGAGGGCTCTACAGCGGGGTCCTCATTGAAGACAAAGGTAAATTGGGGTAAGATTTAAGGTACATTTCGATCCGAAATGACATATGGTATCACTGTAAACCATGAATTTGATAAGAAGGAAGCGGTGGGTTCGTGCAGCAAGCAATCGCAATACTAGACTCGGGTGTGGGCGGGCTGACTGTCGCTAAAGAAGTGATGAGACAGCTCCCGAGAGAGAAGATTATTTATTTCGGAGATACAGCCCGCGCACCCTACGGACCCCGTACGCCGGAAGAAGTCCGATTATTTACGGAGCAAATTGTAGATTATTTAATTCAATATGATCCCAAAATGATTGTTATCGCCTGTAATACAGCAACGGCGGCGGCGCTCGATTATATTTCGTCTAAAGTGTCTGTTCCGGTAATCGGTGTTATTCACCCCGGTGCCAGAGCCGCAATCAGTGCAACCAAGACCGGTAATGTCGGCGTGATCGGCACAACGGGTACCATTGGCAGTGGAGCGTATACAGCGGCTCTGAAACAGCTGTCACCTTATGTCGAGGTGCAGAGCCAAGCCTGCCCTAAGCTGGTGCCGCTCGTCGAACATGGATTATTTCGCTCTAAGGAATCCTTGCAGGTTGTGCAAGAATCCCTGAGAGGCATCAAGGACACGTCCATAGATTGCCTTATCCTGGGCTGCACACATTATCCGTTTCTCAGGAATACCATTCAGACCGTCATGGGTCCGGCTGTCAAGCTGATCAGCTCCGCCGATGAGACAGCACGTGAAGTCAGTACCATTCTGTACGATAAAGGCCAACTCGCAAGCAGTGAGGAAAGCCCGGTGCATCAATTCTTCTGTACAGGAGATCCGGTGATTTTCCAGAGCATCGCTACGGAATGGCTCGGGGATCATATCAAGCGGACGCCGGTTGTTTGGCAAATTACGAAGCTATAATCTATGGTTCATTTCCTTGGGCTTATCAGGAACGATGAAGGTCATCAACATAAGCAGGCCGGACAAGGGATATCACCTTAGCGGTCTGCTTATTCAATTTCACAGCATACATGTTGGACAACCAGCTGCTCATATACATGGAATGGACGCTAATCGAAGCGGCCTTGCCGCGGAAAGGAATCCATTATGCAGCAATATGTCGTACAGAAAGGCGATACGCTTAGACGCGTGGCGGCCAGATACAGTCTGGCGTTTGAACAGCTGATTACGGCGAATCCATGGGCGGCGCAGCAGCCGTACCTCCAGCAGGGACAAATGTTATATCTTCCTACTTCATTGCGGCGACGGTATGTTATTCAGGAACATGATACCTTTGATAGTATTGCCGGGACCTTTCGTTTTCGGAAGGAAGCTCTGGAAGAACTGAACCCCGGGTTATCGGCGAACCATCTGCCACAGGGAAAAACGATTGTCCTTCCGGCAACAACGCATAAACATTGGATACGATTATCCGGCGAATATGGACCGCGGGATTTGGAGCGGGATATACAAGTGATGCAGCTGCATTATCCTGCAATCGAGTGGAGTATCATCGGCAGGAGTGTTATGGGCAAACCGATTTATGCAGCTAAAATCGGTAGGGGCCCTAAAAACCTTCACATCAATGCCGCTTTGCATGCCAATGAATGGATGACGAGCCCCTGCCTGATGCGGTTTCTGGAGGAATACGCCCAAGCCTTGACGGAAGGTTCATCGGTCTATTCTTATGAGCCGGATGAGTGGTACCGAAACTATACATTATGGATTGTGCCGATGGCGAATCCGGACGGCGTAGAGCTTGTACAAGAAGGGGTTACGCCTTCTCATCCATATTACGAGCGTCTTATTGAATGGAATAGCGGGCGTGAGGATTTTCGCCGCTGGAAAGCCAATATTAACGGTGTAGATCTGGGAGACCAATTCCCTGCCCACTGGGATGAGGAAGTGGCGCGTAGGGGGAAGGTCAGGCCTTCGCCGCAGGATTATGCGGGAAGCGCACCGTTATGCGAGGCGGAAGCCATCGTGTTGTATCAGCATACCCTGGACATCTCACCGGATCGTGCGATCTCGCTTCATAGTCAGGGGAAAGAGATCTATTGGAATTATCGGGATTACGAGCCGCCGGAAAGCGAGGGTATGGCCAGAACATTGGGTCAGGCAAGCGGTTATCGTTCTGTTAAGCTGCAGGGCAGTGATGCGGGTTACAAAGATTGGTTTATTCAGCATTTTCGGAAGCCGGGTTTCACCGTGGAGATTGGTTATGGCATTAATCCGCTGCCGCTCGAAGATTTCGAAGATCTGTGTGTAGAGGTGGGATCCGTCCTGGCTGCGTTCATGTCTTTGAGATAGGCTGTTTTGAAACGAAAAAGGCACTGCAACGTATAGCATATACAGAGAAAGACGGCCGCTGCTATAATGGATCATGGCAGTGGTCTCTTTTCGCCTATACCGAATGTAAGGGTCTCGAATACCGTGATGCTAAGGTTTTCTTAGAGATTCGTGAATTGGGTAATGATATATAGACATGCAGTTGAAATGGAGGGAAACACCATGAAGTGGAGAAGATTATGGTCGCTTCGGCGCTGGTCGCACGTATTCCAGCGGATATTCGGTTACTTGACCTCTTCCCAGGTTGCGCTAGGGGACAAGCTGTTATTCCTGATTCCGGTTGCGCTGTACTGGGTGCTGCCGGACTTGATGCCTCTGCTGCCGATTGATGATATCGGATTTACGATGCTGCTGATGAACTGGTTTGTATCCCGTGTCGAGCGCAAATACCCGAGTCTGCCCAGCTAGATAACAAGGTACCTGCAAGCGTGCCCGATAGGCGGAATTCAGGCTCCGGAATAGACAGGGCCCTTGCGAAAAAGTCGGCTGGGGTCTACAATAACATATTGAATGAACCATCCGTGAGGAGATGAATATACGTGAAATGTAAAATTACCCGCAATGCGGCCAAGGTTATAAAGCGAGAGCTGGACAAGGAAGAGAACACGGGCAAGAAACTTCGCGTCGTGGTTACCCACGCGCATGGAGATCATGCCCATTACGGGCTCGACATGGATACACCTAAGGAAACGGATGTCGTTGTCTCCACAGATAAAGAGATCGACGTCATCTTGGAGGCTGGACAACCCTTCCTGGACGGTGTCAAAATCGACTATCTTTATTTCCCTGAGGAAGGTTTTGTGATTACAAATCCGACCCAAGGCAATCACGGCGACCACTAGGTCACTTCAGAATGAAGAAGGTAATATTCCATGGCTAACGATATCCGCGTTTGCGAGAAATGCAGACACACAAGGTTGAAAACAATGATCCCGAAGATTCAGAAATTGGTCCCGGATGCCGATATTAAGATCGGCTGTAAATCCTATTGCGGTCCATGCGGCAAACGCGCGTTTATTTATATTAACGGCCGCTATGTCAGCGCACCAACAGAGGATGAGGTGCTGGCGAAGGCGTTAGCGTTTGTCAAATAATGATCCATATGCATTCAAGTTGAAGTATTCACGGAAATTCCCATCCTGCGGGTATAGTTCCTGACTCAGCCATCCATGCTAAGAGGGCAACAGGAACCAACAACTATTGAAGGGAGTTTCCGTCATGAACAGTCACGATTCCAGTCTTCATTCCAACAGTCCCAGCAACAGTGCGCTTGATTCCGTGGAGAAGCTGCACCGTGCCGTATCTTCGGCATTGTCGCATCCGACGGACCAGTTAATTCAGCAAGCGGAGAATTCGTTGTCCCACACAGAACGCGCGGTCGATCAGGTGATCGAACAAGGGAATCCGAACGCCGTTGAATTGGCGGAAGAGTTGTTAGGTGAGGAGCAGGAGCGTCTGTCCAAGCTTCGTTCAGCTAAAAAGTAGTTATAAATCCTGTGCAGCCCGTTTAAGAGCCTGTAAGCTCTTGAACGGGTTTTTTAAATTTTTATGAATCAAATATATATCTTAGAAATATATACTTGATTCCGATATATATTTCTGTTAAATTCATGTCATGGATAGAACAAGTCTAATTAAAGGACATTTGGAGATGTGTGTGTTGGCCATTCTGAGCAATGGCAAGAGTTACGGTTACGAGATTATGAAGGAGCTTGAGAAACATCAACTGAAATTGAAGGGAGTAGGCAGCATTTATCCGATCTTGTCGAAGCTGAAAGACCAGAGGTGGGTCACGGATACAAGAGAATTTAGTGATAGTGGTAAGGCCAGAGTGTATTATGAAATAACGCCAAATGGAAGGGTATTTCTGGACAACAAGATTCAGGAATGGCAGGAGCTGCAACAGGATATTCGGTCACTGTTATCAGCGAATGTGCAGCTATATGCAAACGGCGAGGAACGGGAGAGCGGGAGATCATGACACTATCCTATGAAGAAGAACAATTTATAACCATAGTCCGTCAAGAATTGAAAAACTACGATATTACGCCTCATCAGATGGAAGAAATGGTAGCCCAAATTCAGGAACACTTGGAGGCATGCAGGGAGCACGGAGAGATGGGACTTCAAGATTTGGACTCTCCCATTATTTATGTCAGAGACTATGCAGAGGTACAAGGCTTTTCAAGAGTAAGTGACCCCAGTCAATCCACCCCTGCTCCGAAAGACTCCGGAGAGCGAACCAGCACAGGAAGGTTGTGGGGATTTCTGAAGTATCCGCTTATTTTTGCTGCGGTATACGTCATTTGCCAGTTGGCATTTTCCTTCTCATTAACAACGGCATGGGTAAATGGGTATGAGATTACGGGCTTCCATTTACTATATCGGATATCTGATCAGACGTGGTGGAATATGCTTCTGATATTATTCAGCCTTTTGATATCTTCTGTTATTACGCTGGTGGCCTATGTTTATGACAAAAGAAAACATCGACGTCCTTTCCCGGAAACGGAAGCTGGGAGCGTAACATGAGAAAGAAGTGGATGTTTACGATCTTGTCCGTACTGGTATTCCTGTTTCCAACATTCGATCATGCAGTTGAAGCGGAAGATGCACGATTTGGAAAGATTGATCTGTATATGAAAGAGATGATGGAGGAATACAAGATTCCTGGTCTTTCTGTTGCAGTCGTGCAGGATGAGGATATTGTGTTTACGAACAGCTATGGTGTAACTGGGGAGGGCAACGCTGTCAGTTCCAAGACCCCGTTCTTACTCGGATCAATTTCTAAATCCATGACGGCTTTGGGGATTGTTCAACTTTTGGAGTCCGGTCAGGTGGATCTGGATGGGTCTGTTGGAGATTATCTTCCGTGGTTTACGGAGGAAACTTCTCCCGAGGTATCATCGATAACGATAAGACAATTGCTGGCACAAACGAGCGGCTACAGTACATTTACGGGCTTGGAGTATTCCGATGTGGCTGCCAAGGAGGCTTCTACCTTGAAAGAGAATGTTCGTAATCTCTCCAGGGAGAAGCTTAGCAAGGCGCCTGGGGAAGAGCATCAATACAGTAATGCCAATTATATGATCCTTGGCGCTATTCTGGAGGAAGTGTCCGGGCAATCCTATGCTGATTACATGGAAAAGCATGTGTTTGGACCACTGGGTATGAGCATGGCTGCGGCGGATGAGAAGCGGGCTGCCCAGACCGGATTTGAGAAGGGGTTTCAATCCTGGTTTGGTTATCCTAGAGTAAGCAGTATACCGTATGATAACAGCGGTGCTTCATATGGTTACATCACAGCCAGCATTGACGATATGGCGCGTTATCTCCAGTTTCTGCTTCAGGAGAACGAAGGCTTGATCCGCCGTGAATACAAGGAGTTGTTCCTGTCACCACTGGTCCAGTATAGGACTGATCGTGCCTATGGATTAGGCTGGAGAATAAGTGAGACAGACCAAGGGGAGGCCATGTTATGGCATTCAGGATCAACACCTGAGGCTCGCGCGGAGATCTTTTTTATCCCGGATCGGGGTATGGGTGCCGTCATTCTGAGCAACAAGGACCATATTCTTGAGGAAGCCAGACTAATACAGGTATCAAAAGATCTGAGGAGCATAATTGATGGGCAAGACCCGAAGCCGCTTTCCGTGGGGACCCATCCATTGATTTGGCTGTTAGCAGGAATATGGATCATCTTGATGATCATCGTTGTATGGATGCTTATCATAACGAATAAACGTAGCTTTATGCTACACCTTGCTCTTCCGTTTAGCTTGATTCTCTTTGTTATTTCAGGTGGTATCATTCCACTGTTTACGAGTTTGTCAAGTTCGCCGTGGAACTCCATCCGTCTTTTTGCACCCGACATTGCCTACTTGACGCTGGGGATCGTTGCCTGCGTTGCAATCATGGGACTCTTGCTCTTGTACGGAGCGCTTGTCAGCTGGAGAAGACGTCAGAAGTCAATATCCCATCGGGCTTGAATTGTGAGCTGTATGGAGCAGCTAGAATAAATGACTTTATGCGCGTGATCAGTTGCTGCAGCATAATAAAAATACCGGCAAAAGTAATACAATTCAAATAAACCATAGCGGTGCTCAGGATGTTACTCACGCCGTTATGGTTTATTTTTTATTGTGGACGCTTGATAAAAGATATGGGCGAGCGAAATCGTTCTTGCTTCCGGGCTTTCTTGCGATCAACCAGCAGGAACGATTCGTACATGGAGCGGCTTCAAACAGCAAAAAGGGCTTCCCGCAAGATCTAAGATCTTTTGAGAAACCCTCGTTTTTGCAAAGAGTACAAAGGTAAGGATGCCTGGTCTGGCTGCCTTGTTACTTCGTTTCTGCTCCGCCCTGTGTTTTGAATTGCTTCAGCAAATCATACGTTATGACTTGATCCGATATCTTAAGCTGCTTTTGCGTCTCATCATATCCATCACGACATGCCTGGATGTCGGTTGGCTGACGCGTCACCAGATCATAACAGGTTCCACCTTCAAGCCCGGCCGTTTCGGAAGGCAGGTAGAACACCTTTTCATCGGAAAAAGCGCCGCTGCGAAGCGGAATCAGACGCGGCTCCTCATCAAACAAATGACTTCCGATCCAGTAATACGGCTCGCTAGACACACCCAGCAGATGCAGGATGCTCGGCGTCACGTTCATCATGCCGGCGGCATCTGAATATACTCCCGCATTTTCGCCGTCCGGCAAGCGGATCAGCAGGGGAACCTGGTTCATGATTTGTTCCATGTCGAGAGCGTTCAGCTCCCGTCCGAGGAACTTCTCGTAGTCCGCTTTGTCCTTGATCGAATTGTCGTGGTCGCCGTAGATGATCAGCATGGTGTTATCCCATAATCCTTGCTCTTTCATCTGGTCCACGAACTGGCCGAAAGCTTCGTCAACATAATGGATCGACTGTAAATAATCCCCGAACATCGTGCCTTCAAAAGCGCCTGTATCCAGCTTGCGGGCATCCTTCGGCACATAATACGGATGATGGCTCGTTAACGTGATCAGGAAGGAGTAGAAGGGCTGCTTGATGCTGTCCATCTCATTCAGCGATTGCTCCAAAAACGCTTTGTCACTGAGTGACCATCCCAGCACATCGGTCATATCAAAATCTTTTTTGCTGTAAAACCGATCATACTTCATTTCCCGATACATCGTCGTCCGGTTCCAGAAGCTGCTGTCATAGGCGTGGAAAACATTTGCGGCATAGCCCTGTTCCTTCAGAATCTCCGGAAGGGTATCGTATTCACGATCGGCATACCGCGTAAACACGGAACCCGTGGGCAGCGGCAGCAGGGAACTGTGTGTGACAAAGTCCGCATCGGACGTTCTTCCCTGCCCGGTTTGATGATAAAAATTGCTGAAATACATGCTCTCTTTCATCAATTGGTTGAAGTTCGGCGTGATTTCCTGACCCTCGACGGACTGGCCAACGACAAAATTCATGAAGGCTTCCGTCTGAATCGTAATAACATTACTGTTTTTATACTTGCCAAACCAAGCGTCAGAACCGGATGGCTTCATACGTTTGGCATCAAACCAGGCCTTGACCTGATTGACCTCCTCCTCAGCCAGCTTGGGCTGACCAATCAGGTGATCCCGGCCATATCGGTAAATATCATATCCATGGAAGCCGATCAGCCCCGTCACGTTATAAAGCGTGATATTCCACCAATTGCCCTCAAACAAGCCTACCGCCCATGTATCCGAAGCTCTTTTGATAGGAACAAAAGTCATGACAAGACCAAGGGTGAGAACGAGCGTACCTGTTACCAAACGGCGATTGATCCGCTTGTGACGCTGCTGGCGTTGTTCACCAGGGAACAGGTAACCATTCGTGGTCGATCTCCGTTTGCGGAATACCATGACTGCCGTAAACGGAACGATGATCAGCCAATCCAGGAAAAAGAACAGGTCATACCCGTGAATAAGAGAACGGATGCTGTCTCCGAGGGAGCCGACTTGCCCGGCCTGCAGGAGCACCGTTACCGTGATGAAATCATCGAAGTAACGGTAGTAGATCAAATCGGTGTACAGGATGCCTGTCCACAGCAGATTCAGTAAAGTTAGCGATACAAGCCTGCCTCTTGGCGGAAGCCAAAAGGTCCAGAAGGAGACCAGCAGAAGCGAGCCCACGGCTATGATATAGTCTGCTTGATCGAGCTTCATATTGGAAATATGGAGATGATGATCCAGCAGGATGAGCTTGTACATCATAAGGACAAGGAATAATAAATATCCGGTATACCGGTAATGGAGCCCTTTGGAGGCCCGTCTTCGGATATCAATCCATGAATGGGATGAGAGCAATGGCATATCCTCCTTCACCAGCATTATTCTTTAGATTATAGTTTGGGCCGGCATGAATTCAAACGGAGCCCTCGCAAAAAAAGCCGCCCGTGGGCGGCGATGGAAGTAGGATCATTATATTATTCTGCCGGTTTATTACGCGGCGGCAGGGGACCCAGATATTGATAGTACTGGCATTCAATCCGGCCATTGAACAGCTTGCGGCGCTTGTCTGCCTTGCGGCCGAAGTAATGCTCGAACTGTTTGGTCGGGCTCAGTGCGAAGAAGGACCAGGTCGGAAGCGAGTGCGTCACAGATCCGAGCTGGCGGATCAGACGTTCAACCTCCTCTTTCTCGCTCAATCGTTCCCCATAGGGCGGATTGGTTATGATACATCCGAATTCACCTTCAGGAATGGCCTTGGCTGCAGGAAGAACGTTGAACTCGATTTCTCCGGCGAGACCGGCACTCTTGGCAGACGCCCTGGCGACTTCGATGGCTTTCGGATCGATATCGCTCCCAGCAATCTGCAGCGGAATATCGTCCTTCACAGCGTCAAATGCTTCCTCGCGCGCATCTTCCCAGAGGTCGTTCCCGATGATATCCCAATGCTCGGACGGGAACGAGCGGCGCATGCCGGGAGCGATGTTCCAGGCCAGCATAGCGGCTTCAATCAGAATGGTGCCTGAACCGCAGCACGGGTCATACAGCGGGCGATGCGGTCCCCAGCGGCTCAGCTGCAGCAGAGCGGAAGCCATAGTTTCCTTCAGTGGAGCTTCCGTTACCAGCTTGCGGTAACCGCGTTTATGAAGGGCAGGCCCCGTCGTATCGAGCGTCAGTATGGCGCGATCCTTCAGCAAGGACACTTCAACTACATAACGGGGACCGTCCTCGGGGAACCATTCCGTACGATGCGAGAGCTTCAGCTTCTCCACGATCGCTTTTTTCACGATACCTTGGCAAGCAGGAACGCTGCTAAGCTGCGATTTATGGGATCGGCCTTCCACAGGGAACTCACCATCCGCCGGAATCCATTCTTCCCACGGAAGGGCCTTCGTTCCTTCAAACAGCTCATCGAAGGTGAAAGCCTTGAACTCACCCATTTTGACGAGGATACGATCTGACGTACGGAGCCACAGATTACAGCGGCAAATATCAATCAGGTCACCCGTAAAGGTAACTCTACCATTCTCTACTTCCATGTCCGTGTACCCGAGCTCTTTCAGCTCGCGGGCAACAACGGCTTCAAGCCCCATCGGGGCTGTCGCGATCAATTGTAATCGAGGCATTAACGATGTCAACTCCATTTAACATGTGTACGGCGATAGTCGCCGCCGGTTCAATCTATATAGTATAGGCGATTGCATTGACTAAGACAATTATCATATGATAGATCTCGTTAGGTTTAACGGGAAATAAGGTATGCTACTAAGAAAAAGGAGGCAGCGTCATTGCTTACGACCCCTGATGATTATGTTAACCAATTATATCCTGAAGATGAAGAGCTTCAACTTGTGATAGAGGCCATTCGCGAACATGGCATGCCCGAGGTTTCGGTGGCACCGGCTTACGGCCGGCTGCTGACCCTGCTCGTACAGACAGCCGGCGCACGGAATATTCTTGAGATCGGTGCGCTTGGCGGATATAGCGGAATCTGTCTGTGCCGCGGGCTTCCTGCTGACGGTAAACTCACTTCACTGGAATTGAAGGAGGAGTACGCGGCGCTTGCGGGCACTCATCTGGAGAAGGCCGGCTTCAAGGATCGGGTGGAATACCGGATCGGTCCGGCTGCCGATAGCCTGGCAGCTCTGAAGCGGGAAGGGCGGACATTTGATTTTTTCTTTATTGATGCGGATAAGGAGAATTATCCTCTGTACTTGGAATATGCGATGGAGCTTGCAAATCCGGGTGCCCTGATCGCCGGGGATAACTGCTTTTTGCGGGGAAGAACGTTGAATTCGGAGAAAAACGGACCTTCGGTTCAGGCGGTACGCCGCTTTAATGAAATCATTGCCACCGACGAGAGGCTGGTTAGCACGCTGCTGCCTGCCTATGACGGGTTGATCCTTGCACGCGTTAAATGATTAAACACACCATGATGTTGTGTACTGAACGATAAGATGACCATGGGAAGGAGTGCACCCATTGGACTGTCGACTGGAAGTCAGATTTGGGCCAGTGTATGAATTCTTTAACAGTATCCACACCTATATGTGTCCGTATGCCGTGGATATATGCAAACAGCAGATCCCTGATTTCAGGGAGGTTTCCACAGGTCATTTTGCTGCTTGCCATCTGATCTGATTCATAACAAAGGGGCTGTCCTCGGGTCGATTGTGACCACGGACAGCCCCTTGCAATTTGGAGCGATATTGGAGCGGTGCCATCAGGAATTGTATATCTAACGGTACTTGGGCGAGGGTTTGTCTGAGAACAGCTTCCGCCTCACCCAGATCATGTTGATGATCAGCAGGCAGCCTGAAGTAATAAACAGCCCCTCAATTCCGATGAATCCGGACAAGAACCCGCCGATCACTGCTCCGAGCATGTTGCCAAGCGCAAGTGAGCTTGTGTTGAAGCCGAAGGAGCGGCTTTCCATGCCGTCCGGGGTATAGGAGCGAATCAGCGCGTTGACACTCGGCAATAATCCGCCCATAAAGACCCCCATCATAAACCGTACGATGATGAGCTGCCATACGGACTGCACAAAAGCCTGCGGGATCAGCGTAAGTCCCGTTCCGATCAAGGCATATGTCAAGATCCGGTGTGCCCCGACCTTGTCGCTGAGCTTGCCGAGAATCGGCGAGGCGATCATGTTCGAGAGCCCTGTCACCGCTACAACGAACCCGGCCCATATGGCGATATCAACTGCCGACCCATGCAGCTTCTGAACATACAGCGGGAGCAGCGCCATCGGACTGATCATGGCGAATTGAAGCAGGAACGTGACCGCGAACAAGGACGGCAGCTGCGGAATGTGGCTCAGCTCCTTCAGTCCGGCGATAACCGAAGTCTGCGGCGCCCGGGCCGCCTGCTCACGGTTGAAATTCTCTTTGACGAGGAACAAAGCGAGCAGCGAAGCTGCAAATATCAGTCCGCCCGTAATATAGAAGATTGGCCGGAACCCGACCCAACTGGCCATGAGTCCGCCAATTAATGGACCGAGTATCGTGCCGGCAACTTGTCCGGACTGCATGATGCCCATGGCAAATCCCATCCGGTTCTTTGGCGTGGTCCCCGATACGAGGGAGATAGCCGCCGGGTTAAATCCCGATATGGTACCGTTCAGAAGACGGAGAACGAGCAAATGCCACGGATGGGTGGCAAAGCCCATACACGCAATGACAAGCGCCATGCCGAATCCGGAACGCAGCAGCATCAGTTTACGACCGTACTTGTCCGCGACTTTTCCCCAGATCGGCTGAAAAATGAATGAGGTCAGGAAGTTGGCTGCGAATATCAATCCTGCCCATAGTCCTATTTCCCGGTCCCCTACAACATTCAGGTCCTGCGCCAAATACAATGTCAGGAACGGGGTGATCATCGTCATCCCGGAGTTGACCAAAAACTGTCCGAACCAAAGCACAATGAGATTGATTTTCCAATTGGTCAATGTGCCCGTCACTTCCTTTCTAAGCTGTCGAGCCCGGAATGAACCGGACGAATGGAGTCTTACCCTAAAATTGCCGTTCTTCCAGTATAACATATTTGAAAAATGCCAAAAGCTAACAATGTCATAAGATTGTCATGCGATTTTCATAGGATGTCCATGTAAGACGGTTGTTACTTACTTTTAAAAAGGGCATAATGTTCTATAGGAAACTTTATACACTGATGGGGGCCGTAATCATGACCTATAACGATCAATTTATCCGCGCTTGCCGTAAGCAGGCAGTAAGCCATGTTCCTGTGTGGTACATGCGACAAGCGGGACGCTATGACCCGGAGTATCGAAAGATCAAAGAAAAGTACTCCCTTCTGGAAATATGCAGTCAACCGGAGCTGGCGGCTGAAGTAACCTTGATGCCGGTACGGAAGCTCGGTGTGGACGCAGCTATTTTATATTCCGATATTATGAATCCCGTTGCATCGATCGGGGTAGACTTCGATATTGTGAAAAATATCGGGCCTGTGATCGACAATCCGATCCGATCTGCAGCGGACGTAGAGAAGCTTCGCCCTATTGATGTGGAAGGCGATCTTGGACATGTGCTGGAAACAATCCGCATCTTGGACAAGGAGCTTGAAGTGCCGCTGATTACATTTGCCGGTGCTCCGTTTACAATTGCCAGCTATCTGATCGAAGGAAGACCATCCAAGAACTATCTGCGTACGAAAGAGCTCATGTACAGCGAGCCGAAGGTATGGTTCTCCCTGATGGATAAACTCGGAGACATGGTGATTGCTTATTTGCGCGCCCACGTAGCGAACGGAGGGAAAGCGTTTCAATTGTTCGACAGCTGGGTGGGGGCCTTGTCCCCGCAGGATTTCCAAACCTTCGTGCTTCCTACCATCAAGCGTATTTTTGCAGAGCTTCAGGATCTGCACGTTCCGAAAATTTATTTTCCTGGCGTAAGCTCAGGAGAGCTGCTGCCTACGCTAACGGATCTCAGCGTTGATGTGATCGGCCTGGATTGGAGAGTGTCCATTGCGGAAGGACGCCGCCGTTTAGAGCATAAATATGCTGTTCAGGGTAACCTGGACCCGACCGTGCTGACCGGACCGATGCCGGTCATTCAGCAGTATGCGAAGGAGATCATCGATCAAGGGATTCAGGAGCCGGGCTTTGTGTTTAATCTAGGGCACGGTTTATTTCCGGAGGCTTCCCTGGAGAAGCTGCGTGAGCTGACATCCTACATCCATGAGTATTCGGCACAGGCACTACAGGCAGGTGCACAACGTTCTTAAAAGATGAATATTTTATTAGTCAGAGGTGAGATGGTATGAAGAACAAGATTGGTGTATTGGTTATGTCCTATGGCACACCTGAGAACATGGAAGGAATCGAGAGTTATTATACCCATATCCGTCGCGGAAACAAGCCGACGGAGGAGCAGCTTAAGGAGCTGACCGACCGCTATGAGGCGATTGTTGGAGGTGTGTTTCCGCTCCGTGAGAACACAGATCGTCAGGTTCGGACGCTGCAGGATACATTAAATGTAGATCCGCGCAGTGCCGACCTTGAATTTGTATGCTATCAGGGATTGAAGCACGCTGCCCCTTACATTGAAGACGGTGTTGAGCAAATGGTGCAGGACGGCATTAAGGAAGCTTTCGGCATCGTGCTTGCTCCCCATTATTCCACGATGAGTGTGGGTTCCTATGTGAAGCGTGCTCAAGCCAAAGCGGATGAGCTGGGACTTCAGATTTCGTTCGTGGAGAGTTATCACATGCACCCGAAACTGATCGAGGCTTTTGCAGACCGCGTGTCTGCCAAGCTGAATCAGTTCGAAGAGGCAGGCGCTGATCGGGACAGCGTGAGAGTGCTGTTTAGCGCGCACAGTCTTCCTGAGCGTATCTTGTCCGTAGGAGATCCTTATCAGGAGCAGCTGCTTGAGACTTCTAAAGCCGTAGCCGAAAGAGCTGGCGTGAAGAAATGGCAGTTTACTTGGCAAAGTGCGGGCCGGACAGCCGAGCCTTGGCTTGGCCCGGATATTCTGGACACACTGCAAACTCTGAATAAAGAGGAGCAGGTTGAGGATGTACTGGTTGCACCGGTCGGATTCGTATCAGACCATCTTGAGGTATTGTATGATCTGGATATCGAAGCCAAAAGCATTGCCAAGGAAATGGATATGCGGCTTGAGCGTATCGATTCGCTGAACAGCGATCCGCTCTATATGGAAGCGCTCAGTGATTCCGTGATCACACTGATTGGACTGTAAAGCCGTTATTCGCAAAATTTGAATATGAAACATGGATATAGAACTCCCCGGTGACGGGGGGTTCTATTCTTTGCCGGGAAGCTGGTATAATGGGGGGAGCGACTTATTGCGCTATTGCGCGATCTCATAAGTGAATAAAGGAGTGACCTATGCAACTGTCACGATCAGAGAAGAGCAAGGCCGAGAAGAAGGCCCGTAAGCAGCGAACCGGACAGGTTTGGATCATACTCAACCTATGTCTGATTTTGATGATTGCTGCTTTGCTTGTCTATCATTTTAAATTTAGAGAAGATCCTGTTCAGCAAACGGCACATCTGCCTGGTATGCCGGAATTTGGCGTGGAAGGGAACGATCCGGATCAGCCGGGTTCCGGGCAGCAGTCCGGCGGCGAGGGAACGGATTCAGCCCACCCGAATACGGATGAGCCCGATGAACAATGGGATCCCGATACATCCGAACCTGCAGACAGTGGAGCCGATGAACCAGCCGGCACCAATGACAACCAACGGGTGATCATGCATTTTGCCGGGGATACCTTATTCTCTGGTAAAGTGGAGGATGCGCTGAAGAGACATGGGTATGACTATCCATACAAGCACTTGGGCACCGCATTCCTGGAGGATGATTTGACCGTTCTCAATCTGGAGACCCCGGTCACGACCGGGGGAGTTGGCGCGGCCAATAAGAAATTTGTATTCAAGTCCTCGCCTGAGGTTCTGCCTTCCCTTCGAGAAGCAGGGATAGAAGCTGTTAATCTGGCTAACAATCACATTCTCGACCAAGGTCAGGAAGGACTTCTGGATACCTTGAAACATCTGAAGGACCATGATATCCGCTATGTTGGAGCAGGCCGTAATGAAGAAGAAGCCTTTGCGGCACAGTATTTCGAGCTGCAGGGCATGACGGTTGCACTGCTTGGATTCAGCCGTGTCCTCCCGGAGACGTCCTGGTATGCCCTGGAGAACAGGCCGGGCGTAGCGGGGGCCTATGATCACGTTCTGCCGAAGGCGGTTGAAGCGATTCAGGACGCGCGTTCCAAAGCCGATCTGGTCGTTGTGATCGCCCATTGGGGAGAAGAGCTTCACAAGACGCCAAATTCATACCAGATCAATCTGTCGCGTGCGTTCATTGACGGTGGAGCGGATCTGATTATCGGAGGGCATCCGCATGTGCTGCAGGGCTTGGAGCAGTATAAAGGCAAATGGATCGCGTACAGCACCGGCAATTTTATATTTACCAAATCGGGGAATGCCGATACGTGGAGCACTGCCGTATTCCAAGCCTCGTGCAGCCGTCAAGGAGACTGTGACCTGAAGCTGACGCCATACCGAACGGAGATCGGACAGGTCATTCCGCTGGAAGGCGAAGAAGCTCAAGCTTTGCTGCAGGAGGTACAGAAGCGATCCATCGGCGGTGTCAAAATAGCACCGGATGGTGAAGTTATAACAGGTAAAACAGTGGAATAATGTTAATTCGTTAACAGTTACACCAAGGAGGTCCCACCATGAACAATTTATGTGTGGCTCACCGGGGATTTTCCGGTATCGCACCTGAAAATACGCGCGCAGCCATTCAGATGGCGATGGATGAGCCTTTTGTGCACTGGATGGAAATCGATGTGCAGCTGACTCAGGATGGAGTCCCTGTAGTCATACATGATTTCAGCGTAGATCGTACGACAACAGGCCGGGGCAAGGTGAAGGATCTAACTTGGCAGGAAATCCGGAGAATGGACGCTGGAGAATGGAAGGGACGTCAATTCAGGGGGGAGCAGGTTCCTTCACTGGATGAAGTCTTGCAGCTTGTCAAAGGACGATTGAAACTTAATATCGAGCTCAAGACGAGCGGAGATATGTATCCAGGTCTGGAAGAGGCTGTGCTGGAGCGGGTCCATGCTCACCGGATGCTCCCGGATGTGGTGCTCACCTCCTTCGAGCCGAAAGCCTTGATTAAAGCGAAGGAACTGGATCCCGAAGTGAATACAGGACTTATTATCGATGCTCATCCCCGTAATTTGTTATCACGCTTGAAGCAAATGAAATGCTCTTTTTTATCCATCGGTTATTCTCATCTGGATGCAGCCTTTGCGTCGGATTTGGTGAAGAATGGCATCACTCCCATGGCGTGGACGGTGGATGATGCGAAGAGTATGAGATCACTGGCAAGAATGAATCCGGCCATCATGATCTGCACGAACCGGCCCGATACTTGGGGTCAGATTTTTATTCATAAAATTGCACCGAAAGTTCCATTCTGGCGAAGAAAATGGAGGTTTTAATGTATGTGTGCCCTAGTCAATAACGTATATTGCGTTGGTCGTAATTATCAATTGCATGCCGCCGAGCTCGGCAATGCCGTGCCGGAAGAACCGATGATCTTTCTCAAGCCTTCCCATGCGGTCGTTCCGCTGGACGGAAGCGTGCTGCAGCTGCCCCTGGATCGCGGCAGTCTTCATTTTGAAGGGGAGCTTGTCATTCAGCTCGCGGAGGATTACTCTCCAGGGATGACGGTTGATGAGCTTGTAAAAACAATGGCCCTTGGCATTGATTTCACACTGCGTGATGTTCAGACGGTGATTAAGGAGAAGGGGCATCCATGGACCGCGGCGAAAGCCTTCAAATCCTCTGCGCCCCTTACCCCATCCATAACATTCCCGGGAACCGCAAAGCTGGCGGCTACGGATTTCACCGTATTGAAGAATGGCGATGAGGTGCAGCGAGGGAACGTGAAGGATATGATCTTCTCCCTTCAGCGAATTATTGATTATATTGGCGAATTTTATGGTCTTGGCAAAGGGGATTTAATCTTCACGGGAACGCCGGCAGGTGTCGGTCCAACTGAATCGGGGGATGTATTCGAGTTATTCTGGGGAGACATCCGTCTGGGCCGCTGCGAAATCGGGTAATCTGGCAAGCTATCATGGGAGGGATTGCAGATGGATTGGCTGATTGGAGCCGCAGGCGCCATCATTGTTGCGGGAGCGGCCTACCGGAAACGATCGCTATCGGAATCCGGAGCCGCCGCCGCTATTCTGATGGGCACCATATATTATGGAGCAGGGAACGTGTTTTGGTTCGGGACCCTGCTTCTTTTTTTCATTACTTCTACGCTGCTTTCCCGATATGGAAAGAAACGCAAGGCTGATCTGGAGAAATCTTATGCCAAGACCGGCCGGAGGGATGCAGGACAAGTATTCGCCAACGGCGGTATCGGCATGGTGCTGTGTCTGTTAAACGCATGGGCCCCGTCCGAGTTGTGGGTGCTGTTGTTTATAGGGGTCATGGCTACGGTGACGGCAGATACCTGGGCGACGGAGTTAGGAAGCCTCAGCCGGCGGCCGCCGCGTTCTGTCCTTAACGGAAAGGTGCTGACTGCCGGAGAATCGGGAGGCGTATCCTGGGCGGGCTCCATAGCGGCAGCGGCAGGGAGTGTACTGATCGGAGCCGGGGGATGGCTGCTGGCTGAATGGAGCGGTATGAACGCGGAGTTACTCTCATATGTTCTGGCGGCCCTTGCCGGGGGATTGGTCGGTGCATTTGCTGACTCATATCTCGGGGCGGCTGTACAGGTGATGTATCGCTGCCCGGCGTGCGGTAAAACTGTCGAGGTGGCGCAGCACTGCGGACAGGAGACCGAACGCATGCGAGGATATTCGTGGATGTCCAATGATGCCGTCAATCTGCTCAGCTCACTTCTTGGCGGGGCAGCAGCATATGGGACTGCAGTGCTGGTTGCGTTATAATGCAGTTCATTCATCGATTAACGATTAACGAAATCTATAGATGTAAGTAGGGATCAGACCAATGAATATCTTGACCGTAGAGCAGGTAAACAAAAGTTATGGAGATAAAATACTGTTTCAAGATGCATCCTTCGGCATGGAGGATCAGGACAAGATTGGCATCATCGGCGTAAACGGTACAGGAAAATCTACGTTTCTGCGCGTTGTCGCAGGACTTGAGCCGCCTGACTCCGGTAAAATATCGATGGGCAATCGCATCCGGGTGCGCTATCTTGCTCAGAATCCCGAGTTTGATCCGGATAAAACCGTTCTGCAGCAGGTGTTTGAAGGGGATCTCCCCGAGATGAAGGCCGTCCGGGAATATACCGAAACAATGGAGCTGCTGGAGCTCCATCCGGGCCATGAAGAGCTGCAGCAGAAATTGCTGAAGCTCAATCAGACGCTGGATTCGCTGCAGGCATGGCAGCTGGAGAGTGATGCAAAGACCATTCTGTCCAAGCTTGGAATACGCCATTATGAGGCGAGAATGGGGACACTCTCGGGTGGACAGCGCAAGCGGGTGGCTTTAGCCGCTGCCTTGATCCAACCGTCGGATTTACTCATATTGGACGAGCCGACCAACCATATCGACAACGAATCTGTAGCCTGGCTTGAGCAGTATTTGCAGAAGCGCCGCGGCGCCCTGCTTATGATTACGCATGATCGGTATTTTCTGGACCGGGTGGCCAATGTCATGCTGGAGTTGGATCATGGGCGGCTGTTCCGATATGAGGCGAATTACAGCCGTTTCCTGGAGCTGAAGGCAGAGCGCGAGGAGCGGGAAGCCGCATCCGAACAAAAGCGCCAGAATCTGCTGCGGAACGAGCTTGCCTGGATTCGCAGAGGAGCAAAGGCCCGTACGACCAAGCAGAAGGCGAGAATCGACCGTTTCGAGAAACTGAAGGATCAGGAGATCATACAGGGCTCCGGTGATCTGGACGTATCGGTTGCTTCCACCCGTCTCGGCCGCAAAATTCTAGAGATTGAAGGTCTTCGTAAGACGGTCGGCGACAACATATTGATTGAGGATCTATCTTACATCGCCGTGCCCGAGGATCGGATCGGTATCGTGGGTCCGAACGGGAGCGGTAAATCCACGCTGCTGAATCTCATTGCCGGAAGGCTTCAACCGGATGCCGGCGAAGTCGTGCTTGGGCCAACAGTTAAACTGGGATATTTCACCCAAGAGCATCAGGAGATGGATGGCAGTCAGCGCGTGATCGAGTATATCAAGGATGAGGCAGAGGTTGTTCGTACGGCGGACGGCTCTGCCATTACCGCGGCCCAGATGCTGGAACGCTTCCTGTTCCCGCCTGCGCTGCAGTGGACGCCGATAGCGAAATTGTCCGGAGGCGAGAAGCGCCGGTTGTACCTGCTGCGAGTGCTGATGAGTGCGCCGAACGTGCTGCTGCTGGATGAACCGACAAATGATCTGGACATACCGACATTGTCCGTTCTGGAGCAGTATCTAGATGAGTTTCCGGGTGTTGTCATCGTGGTATCCCATGACCGGTTTTTCCTGGATCGAACCATGGATAAAGTCATGGCGTTTGAGGGCATGGGGCAGATTCGTGTCCATGTTGGCTCTTACAGCGAGTACGCAGAGTGGATGCAGCGTCATGGCAGCGAGGCTGCCGGAAGCAAGACGGATGCAGCCGGTGGCAGTAGCGCTAAATCAGCATCGGGAAGCAACACGGTGCCGGGCAGCAGTTCAGGTAAAGATACACCGCGCGAACGTCTGAAATTCAGTTATAAAGAGCAGCGGGAATTTGAGCAGATTGATGGTCTGATCGAAGCTGCCGAGAACAAGCTTGTATCCGTTCAATCGGAGATGGAAACCGCCGGCAGCGACGCAGCCAGGCTTCAGGAGTTGATGCGGGCTCAGGAGGAAACGGAGCGTGAGCTGGAGCATCTGATGGAGCGCTGGACCTATCTGAACGAGCTTGCCGAGAAAATTGAGCAGAGCAAGAAATCCTGATGCGTCAGGCAGGTTCAAAGAGAAAATAAGGGGCGTCCCCAGGCCTTGTGCCTTGGGGACGCCCCTTACCTATAGAATGGATTATTTCACGTAGGCTGCCAGCAGTTTGACGGTGTTAAGAACCGCCTGTTTGTGCGTTCTTTCCATCGCGTGGGATGCATGGACGCCGGGACCGATCAACGCAGCTTTGATGTTGCTGCCTGCGGAGAGCGCCGCCGAAGCATCGGAGCCGTAATGAGGATAAATATCAACGGCATATGCAATGCCTTCGCTCTCGGCCAGTTCAATCAAACGACTGGTCATGTCGTAGTCATAAGGGCCGGACGAGTCCTTGGCACAGATGGACACGTCGGTTTCCTTGCAGCTCAAATCATCGCCGATACAGCCCATATCCACCGCAATCATTTCATTGATGTCGGCAGGAATGTAGGCTGCGCCGTGTCCAACCTCTTCGTAGTTGGAGATAAGGAGTTTTACATTATATTTGGGCTTCCAGTTATCGCGCTTCATGCTTTCGAGCAAGCCGAAGAGTGCAGCGACGCTGGCTTTGTCATCCAGATGACGTGATTTGATGTAACCGCTGGGAGTAATGACCGCACGGGCATCAAAGGAGACGAAGTCTCCAACGCCGATGCCGAGTTTTTTTACATCATCGGCTGATTCAACTAATTCGTCGATCCGAACCTCCATATTGGCTTCCTGGCGCTTTAAATCACGGGCGTCACTGTATACGTGAACCGAAGGATGGGTGGAGAGGATGGTTCCGGTATATGTCTTGCCGCTGCGTGTATGGATGATGCAGTATTCATTCTCAATGCTGTTCATCATGTATCCGCCAACGGAGGTAAGCCGGAGCGTACCTTCCGATTTCACGGCACGAACCATCGCGCCAAGGGTGTCGACGTGAGCGCTCAGCCCGATCGTACGGCTGCTGTCTTGTCCAGGGATGGACAGGATGGCGCCGCCTTTTTCGTTCCATGTAAGAGGAACATCAAGGGAAGCCGCTTCCTGTTCAATCCGCTTCATAATGGTGTGGGTATAGCCGGTAGGACTCGGTGTATCGAGCAATGCCTTAAGCAGGTCCAATACGTATGTTTCATTCGGTTGTATAGCAGACATTAGATGTCAGGCCTCCTTGTTTCTTTCATTCATATTGATTCATCATCCGGGGACATCAGGGTTCAGCAGGAGTGTCCTTCGGATCTTTTTTCATTTCCTCGTCCGCAGCTTGCATTTCAGGAGTGTATCCCGTTACTTCACGGATATGTATAAGTTGTTCCGCTAACGAACGGATTTCCTTCTGCATTTGATATTGACGGTAAATGCCGAATGTACCGACAATCAGTCCCCCGATCAGAGAGCATCCGATAATGAGCAGAATCAGCGGTACGTTGACAGTACCGAACAACAGGTTTACTGCAACGGGATTGACATTGATCACGGCAAATACGGCTGTAATAAGGGCAAACAATAAAGCTGCGATTAGTGACCATTGAATTTTCATAGGGAACACCTCCTTCCTCAAACAGTATAAAATCCCTTGCCTGTAAAGGGCAAGGGATTTTATTCCACTGGTCAATTGAGAATGATGCATCTCGCTCAAGCGTTGATTATTTTGTCAACTGCTCCATTTGGCTGATGATATCTTCGAACACACTCATGGCCTCGCGGATAGGCTCCGGAGACGACATATCCACGCCAGCCTTCTTGAGGATGTTAATGGAGTAGTCGCTGCCGCCGCTCTTCAGGAATCCGAGATAGCGGTCCACCGCAGGCTGGCCTTCCTCCAGAATCTGCTTCGAGAAGCTGGTTGCAGCCGAGAAGCCGGTTGCGTATTTGTACACATAGAAGCTGTTGTAGAAATGAGGAATCCGTGCCCATTCCATTCCGATTTCTTTATCCACTTGCATCCCTTTGCCGTGATATTTCACGTTCAATTCATAGTAGATGTCGGAAAGATCCTGAGGTGTCAGGGATTCGCCGCTCTCAGCGCGCTCATGAACGATTTTCTCGAACTCGGCAAACATCGTTTGACGGAAGACCGTTGTACGGAACTGATCGGCATAGTAAGTCAGCAGGTACATTTTTTGTTTGGGATCCTTGGCGTTTTTCAGCAGGTAATCCATCAGCAGGGCTTCGTTGGTGGTTGATGCCACTTCAGCCAGGAAGATGGTGTACTGTGCATCCCGATATTTCAGGGCGTTGTCTGAATAGTAGGAGTGAAGGGCATGCCCCATCTCATGAGCCAGGGTAAACATGCTGTTCAGGTTGTCTTTATGATTCAATAATACGTAAGGATGGGTACCGTATGCACCCCAGCTGTATGCGCCGGTTCGTTTGTTCTCGTTCTCGTATACATCGATCCAGCCGTTGTCATAACCTGCTTGCAGGCTGCTCAGGTAATCCTCGCCAAGCGGCGCAAGGCCTTCCTTGGTCATTTGTTTTGCTTCTTCGTAAGTGATGTCCCATTTGTACTCTTCCACGAGGGGAGCGAACAAATCGTACATGTGAAGCTCATCCACGCCCATCAGCTTCTTACGGAGCTCCATGTAGCGGTGCAGGAGCGGCAGACTCTCATGAATGGTGTCGATCAGGTTTGTGTAAACTTCTTTCTGGATGTTATCGCCATACAGGGCCATTTCCAGTACAGAAGGGTATTTGCGGACACGGGAATAGAAAATATTTTTGTTTACGTTGGCATTCAGCGTAGCAGCAAGGGTGTTTTTCTGCTTGCCATAGGTGTCGTAAACCGCTTTGAAAGCACGCTCGCGCACTTCGCGATTCGGGCTTTCCAGGAATTGAATATAGTTGCCGTGTGTGAGTTCAACTTCCTTGCCTTCTTCGTTCTTGATTTTCGGGAATTTCATGTCCGCATTGTTGAGCATGCCAAAAATCGTTTGCGGTGCAGAGGAGAGGTTGCCGACTTGAGCCAGCAGCGCTTCTTCCGTCTTGGAGAGAACATGTGCTTTCTCCCGTTTCATCTCCGTCAGCGTGAACTTGAATTCCTTGAGGGCAGGGTCCTCGATCAATTTGTCCAGCTCCGCTTCAGACAGGGACAGTATTTCAGGCGTGATGAAGGAGAGTGCTTCTCCAGCTTCGACATTCAGTTTTTTGGCTTTGGCGGATAGCGATTGATATGTAGGGTTTGCTGTATCTTCATCATGATGCATGTGAGCATACACGTATAGACGCTCGGCATGATAAGAAATTTCGTCTTCGAGCTCGAAGCATTCTTTGATGGATGCCGCGTTGTTTAATTTGCCTTGATACTCGTCTCGTGCGTTTAAGAAGATTCTTCAATTCCGCAAAGCTTGCATCCCATGCTTTCTGGTCGGCGAACATATCCTCGAGTTTCCATTGATGCTCTTTAGGGACATCCGCGCGTTTCAACAATTGTTCCATAGAGATCCTCCTTGAATGATGTGTATTATTTGGAGTCCGGGTTCCTTCAGATAAGGCTTGGGAGCGGGCAGTAGAAACAGCGATCAGGCTGATAGCAAGTGTAATGCACATCACCTTGGCGCCTCTCATGGCATAACCTCCTCGGATTAAGCTATCCGAGCGATAGTATGCCGCGTACCCGCTACTTTCATCCTAATAAAATTTACGAGGAACCCAGATTAAAGAAACTGTATACAATAAGGTAAAAGGCAAACAGGATGAAGGCGACCGCAGTCACGGCCATCCCTCTTCTCAGTTTTGTTGGAATCCGATCCCGGTTCATGATCATAATGGCACCCAAACTGAAGGCAAGAATAATGAAGATGACAATATTCGTATAATCCATGTTACACCTGCTTAAAGGCAGCCATCATTTGTCGCCATTCATCTTCCCGGCCTTCAAAATCATCCTTGGGGAAGCGGTTTTGAGCCCAGTGCATCAAAGCTGGCCGGCTCATAAACGTATGTGTCTCCTCACCCCATTGGTCAGAAATTTCTCGGAGAACGATGTATCGGCCCTGTACTTCAACCGTCATCATGTTCCATTTGTCTTTTTTGTATATTTCATGTTTTTTGATCATATTCAGTCTCCGTTTGCTACTTAGGCTTTTGGGTAAATGATAACGCACTCGCGGTCTTAAAAGCAAATAATCTTTACATTAAAATAGCGGCCCAAAAAAGCATTGCAGGGTGATTTGACGGATTGCATTGTCATAAAACATGGGATATAATATGGATATTCGCCATAGATGGCGGTATTTTTAGGAGGTTGTTCATTTGAAAGGTACAGTTAAATGGTTCAATGCAGAAAAAGGTTACGGCTTCATTTCCGTTGAAGGTGGCGAGGATGTATTCGTACACTTCTCCGCAATTCAAGAAGAAGGCTTCAAGAGTTTGGAAGAAGGTCAAGCGGTTGAATTCGACATTACTGAAGGTAACCGTGGTCCTCAAGCAGCCAACGTAACAAAACTGTAAGCTAACTCCTGATACGGAGATCTTATAGAATTACCAAGGCATGAAGCGCAGTTCTCCCCCGAGAACTGTGCTTTTTTGTTTTGTAATGGGACAAGCCCATACTTGTGAAAAAAAGGGGAAGCCCGGATTGCCAATCGCCACGGGGTCCGGACTTGCCCTTTTTGAGGTTAAGGCGCAAAGGAATCTGCGCTGCATTATGCGCTTATTCCACTGATATTCATATCCTCCGGTTTGGCAAAAAGGTGCCGGTAGAGAAACCCGACAAAGGCCACGAAGGCTAGAAAGGCGGCAAGCAGGTAAAAGGCCGGTCTTCCCGCAGCTTCAAACAGCAATCCGCCGAAGGCTCCGCTGAGAAGTCCCGAGGCGCTCGACCAGAAGATGATGAAGAGCGCCATGCCTGTCGCCCGGTACTGCCAGGGAATGATCCTTGTAATATAACGGACGGCGGTTACATAGAACACGCCAAAGGTAATGCTGTGAAGCGACTGAACCGCAAGTACGGACAGCGGGTCGGATGCCAGCGACATGAGCAGAAATCGGAGTGCAAACATCAAGCTTGCAAAGCCAAGGAGCGGCAGTTCCTTCATCTTGTCACCATATTTGCTGAGCAGAAAGAAAATGGGGATTTCACTTGCAGCCGAAATCATTAAGGACCAGCCGATGAGACCCTCGCCGGCACCCAATCCGGATAAGGTGAGGGTAAGAAATGCTTCATTCATGCGGTGTGCGATGGCAAGGCAGAACGAGCAGCCGAAGAACCACAATATCTCTTTGGAGCGCAGAATTTTGAGGAGGGCGGACAGCTCCACCGGCTCGGATTTGGTTGCAACTCCGTCGCGGAGAAGAAAGGAACAGAGCAGCGTGAACACACCGATCCCGATGCCGATAGCCAGTGTCGCTGAAGCGCCGGCAGCTCCGACAGCATAGCCAATCGCCAGCGCGAAGAAGGCATACCCGAGAGAGCCGAATACCCTGATGACCGTAAAGCTGCGGCCGTATCGCTGAGCCGTTTGGATGGCCATGGTATCCGCCAAGGGATAAACCGGATAGTAGAAAAAATAAAACAGGCTGATCGTGATCAGCACAACGCCAAAACTGGAAACCTGCCACAAGACGAGCATCGTCACAAGCTGTCCGATAATCAGAATGTTCATGATGCGCTTGATGGTCCGGTACTTGTCGCTTGTGTAGCTCCATATCATATTGGAGAACATGGATATAAGCGGACCGACCGCATACAAATAACCGATTTGCGCGCTGCTGAAGCCGATCTCTTTGTAGTATAACGGAAAATAAGATATGACAAGGGCTGTTGTACCAAATATCGTAAACATAAGGCGCGCAGCCAGTTCTGATCCGGTCTGGACGAAGCGGGAAGTTGCATGATGGGATCTCCGATCTCTAATGAACCCGCTTGTACAGCGGCATTCACGAGGTAAGTGGTCTGTTATTTAGCTCCGATTAGTATATAACATACCACGAAATGGAGATAGTTGGACTAAAGCTGACAATAAACGACATACAGGCGTCAATGATATGTGTTATTTGTGCAAAATGAACGATCATATTATAATAGGTTTGATTTGGATAGGTATAAAAAGACAACCATGTGGAGGCAGAGTTCATTGAATAATCAAGAGCTAAGCCGTAAAGTTCCGCGCAGTCCGGTTGGGCTGATGAGCCGGGTGTACAAATTTATACTTCCGGAAGTGCGGATCGAGTTGGAGAAGTGGCGCCGGGAGGCTGAGCAAATTCAGGATGAGGAGCTACGAAAGCAGGCACTGGCCAGTTTAGATACCAAAAAATTTCACTGCCAGGGCGGTGCAGTTTATGCCGCAGCCAATCTGCCGGAGAGGCATATTCTCATTCCATTGATTGTAGCTTACCAAACAATTAGCGATTATCTCGATAATTTATGTGACCGCAGTACTTCGCTGGACCCAGCGGACTTCAGACAGCTCCATCAGTCGATGCTGGATGCCGTTACACCTGATACGGAACCTGTTGATTATTACGCTCTTCGGACCGAGAGGGAGGACGGAGGGTATCTTCTTCGTCTTGTGCAGAAATGCCGGAATTGCATCGGCGAATTATCAGGATATGAAGCGGCAAAGCCCTACATAAGGGATTTGGCTGGGCTGTACACCGATCTTCAGGTGTATAAGCACATCCATCCGGATAAGAGAGAAACGGCATTATTGGAGTGGTGGTCCCGGCATGCCCACCGTTCACCGCATCTGCGGTGGAATGAGTTCGCGGCTGCAACGGGATCGACCTTGGGCGTGTTCATGCTATTCTTGGCTGCAACTGATCCGTTTTTGGATGACGAGGATGCTTCGTCCATTCATGCGTCTTATTTTCCGAATGTATGCAGTCTCCACATTATGCTGGATTATCTTATTGATCAAGACGAAGACAGGCTGGGTGGCGATCTGAATTTTTGTAATTATTACGAAGATGCCGATACGATGCTGAACCGTATAGCTGCCATTGTGGAGTGGGCCCGGAAGGATGTCAGAACAATTCCCTCGACCCCTTTTCATCGTATGATCATTGAGGGGTTACTGGCGTTATATTTATCCGATCCAAAAGTCAGCGAGCAGCACTTGGTTCGCAACGTATCCAAACGTTTGATGAAGAAGAGTCCGATGACCCGGATCTTTTTCTACGTCAACAGCCGATGGATTCGCAAGCATAAGCATGAGTGACATTGAAGGAGGAATAAGAAACATGGCAGAGGTTAAAAAGATTGCAGTTCTTACAAGTGGTGGCGATTCCCAAGGGATGAACGCGGCGCTGCGAGCGGTTGTACGCAGCGGTCTGTATTATGGTCTGGAGGTATACGGGATTCAGCGCGGATACCAGGGGCTGCTGGAAAACGACATTACACAAATGGACCTGCGCAGTGTCGGAGACATTATTCAGCGTGGCGGTACCATCCTGCGCTCAGCGCGCTGTGAAGAGTTTAAGACACCCGAAGGGCAGCAAAAGGGTGCCGACATTCTGAATCAGCACGGCATTGACGGTCTGGTCGTTATCGGAGGAGACGGTTCTTACCATGGGGCGAACAAGCTCAGCAAGCTTGGAATCAAAACGATGGGTCTTCCAGGAACGATTGATAACGACATTTCATTCACCGATTACACCATCGGCTTTGATACGGCTGTAAGCGTCGTTGTGGACGCTGTAAATAAATTGCGCGACACCATGTCCTCTCATGCCCGTTCGTCTGTTGTAGAGGTTATGGGGCGCCACTGCGGCGACATTGCTCTTCATGCCGGCCTTGCTTCGGGTGCAGAGACGATTCTGGTGCCGGAAGTGGAGTACAACCTGGATGAAGTGGCTGCCCGTTTGCGTGAGAATTTTGCAAAAGGCAAACGCCACAGTATTATCATCGTAGCTGAGGGCGTTGGACGCGGCGAGGATATCGTATGCGACCTTAAAGAGTGCCACGCATCAATCGATGCGCGTGTAACGGTGCTCGGTCATATCCAGCGCGGGGGAGCTCCAACACCTTTTGACCGCAACCTCGCAAGCCGCCTTGGCGACTTTGCGGTTCGCAGTCTGATTAATGGGGAGTCCGATAAAGGATGCGGCATCATCAAGGGTGAACTGGTTCTCACGGATATTGACAAGGTCGTTAACACAAAGAAGGAATTTGACCGCGACTTGTACGATTTGGCACTGCGTTTGTCTCAATAAGCAGGGTCCGGCGTATAACGGAGCAACCCCTAAAAAAAACCGTCTCCAATGGCAGAATGTATTTCTGCATGGAGACGGTTTTTTTATGATGGTGCGGATACGGTCGAAGAGGCTGCCTGGCGTGCAAACTTTCCCTGCACCTTGACCAGGCGGAGGAGCATCAGGACTGCACCGACGGCAAGTCCCGTTATTAAACCGATCCAATAACCGAAGGCCTGCCAATCGGTGTAATTGGCGAGCACATATCCGACAGGCAAGCCGATTACCCAAAATGACAGGAAAGCGAGCATGAAGGCCACGTTGACGTCTTTGTAACCCCGCAGCGCGCCTTGGGTCGGTGTGGCGATGGCATCCGAGATCTGGAAGAAAATCGCGAACAGCAGAAAGTGCTGGATCAACGCTACAACGGCAGGTTCATTAGAGTACAGTCCGGCAACCTGGTGACCGGCCACAAACAGAATGACAGCCGTAATCAGCGAGAGGACAACGGCTGTACTTATCCCGAGCTTCGCGTACTTCCAGGCGTCCTTCATTCGTCCCGAGCCGGCTTCATAACCAACAAGAATGGTCAGGCTCATACATATGCTTAACGGCAGCATATACAGTGTCGTAGCAAAATTCAGGGCTGCTTGATGGGCGGCAATGGTCGCCGTATCAAAGTTGCTCATAAGCAGTGTTACGGCTGCAAACACGGCGGTCTCGAGAAAGATGGAGAAGCCGATGGGGACGCCAATCTTCAGCAAACCTTTCCAGGCGCTCAAGGAAACTCCCCGCAGCTGCCTGAAGACAGCAAACGAAGAGAACGGGTGTTGTCTGTGAATCGTAATGATCGCGATCACCAAGACCGTCCAATACGTAATAGCAGAAGCAAGACCAGCACCTACACCTCCCATTCTTGGGAAGCCCCACAAGCCATAAATGAGCAGGGCATTCAAGCCCACATTCACGGGAAGGGAGATCAGCGTGATCACCATGGAAATCCTGGTTTGCCCCAGCGCATCGATAAAGCTGCGGAGCACCGTATAAGCGAACAGCGGGATGATGCCTAACGATATGGCGGCGAGGAATTGCGAGGCGATACGCCGCACCTCAGGCTCCAGGCTCATCGCACCGAGTATGCCGGGTACTGCGGCATACCCGATAGCGAGTACGACAATGGCGAGTAAAATGGACAGCCAGAGTGCCTGATTGACCTGGTAAGCGACCTTGTTTTCCTGGCGTCCGCCAACGAGCTGCGAAACGATGGGGGTAATCCCCATTAAGATACCGCTAAGGCCGGTCTGAACTGGAATCCAGATGCTTGTAGCTATCGCTACGCCTGCCAAATCGACTGAACTGAACTTTCCTGACATATTGGTGTACAAAAAAAGTAATGGCAGATAAAGAAAGTTGTGTAACCAGGATGGGAATCAGAATGATCGCGAATTGCTTCAGTTTTTCCCAGGTTGTTGTTGTCGGCTGCATGTGTGATTTTGCCCTTCTTTTTTCAAGGTGATTTTATGATATTGCTCTCATAATTCTAGGTGGATCCTATAATGTGTACAATAACCTGTTCATTGAGCGGTGAGAAAGAACTCAACCAGCGGTTGAACGGGAAGTATCAACAAGAGTTCTCAGGGACCTTGTCAGGTCCCAACAACCATCATAGCACCTGCTGTCAAGAGGAATGCGGCCTTCAAAGATACGATAATGATCAAAGGGCCAGCCGTTGGATGGCTGACCCTTTGTTCTGATGATCGATGAATTTATTTATGTGTAACACCTTCGGTGTACCGGTTGGAAGCATTCCAGAGCAAATATTCATCGACATTCGTATCCTTGAGGGCACGAATCTGCTCCTCAATTTCTTTTTTACCGTACTTGGCATAATTTCCGCTTCCGAGCCAGCTGGCGGTAAAGTCCTGAATCCAAGGTCTGATGATCGGTTTCTTCTCTCCCAACTCGTCAAGCTTTTTGTGGGTATCCTCCATGGAGCCTTTAATGGTCTGGTAAGGAGCTTTATCCGGAACGGGGGAGCCGAACCAGCCTGCCGTGTAATGGCTCGGGTACACCATCGGACTGATGATATCCACGTTTTTGGAAATCTTGACAAAGTCCTGGCCAATGCCTTCTGCGGCCGGGACCGAAGCTGCATATCCGAAAATATCTACGGATACGCGGATGCCAAGCGGTGCCAGTTGTTCACGGGTATACTGCACGAAGTCGGATACCACGTCCACGCGGGATTGATCCGTCTTGGTATATTTGAGGGAATCGGCGCGTTTCTCGAAGCCCTCTGGAAAACGAACATAATCAAACTGGATTTCCTTGAATCCGAGTTTTGCTGCTTCTTTGGCAATTTCGATGTTGTAATCCCAGACCTCTTTGCTGTACGGGTTGACGAAGCTGTCGCCGCCGCCATTGGTCCATACGCTGCCATCTCCTTTACGGAAGGAGAGCTCCGGGTTTTTCTTGGCGAGAATGGTATCCTTGAACACAACGACCCGGGCAATAGGATAAATATCGTGTTTCTCCAGACGCTTCATCAATTGGTTGATGTCTTTGATAAAAGGCTGGGATTTACCGAGCTCCTTCAGTTTCGGATTATCGGTCTTGTACGTTATGTATCCCTCATCATCCTTGATGTCGATGACCATGGCATTGAGTTCGGTCTTGTCCATCAGATCGACAAGCTGATTCATTCTGGAGCCGCCTGCGCTATAAGCTGTTACATAAATGCCTTTGACTTTAGGCGCATCAACCTGCGGGTCGATCTCGGTGGTGTTTGGCTTGAGGCCGCTCTGGCCTTGAGTTTGATTGTTTTGATGCATGCCTTGAATCATGGCGGTATTTAATGATGCCTGAAGTTTGGCGGTAAGCGTGCTGTCCTGTGGACTGGAACCGCCGAAGCCCGCTGACGCCAAGATGAATAAAGCCAAGATGATATTCATAATTACTCTCTCCCTTGTGTACATTCACATCATGATTATAAAGGAACGTATGCCTTCAAAAAGAACAGGTTTGTTACAATCGACAATAAACTTAGAAGCGGCGGTAAGCATACCTTGTCTACATTAAACGGTTGAAGGGCGTTTTAAACGATAAAAGGGACTTTTGCTGTAGAAGACCGTGAACAACATGTGAACATGGGGGAGTAACCGTTATAGTAACGACGCGAGAGTTGCGGATAAAAAATGCCGTTATTCACCGGTCGATATATCCCCGGAGAAGAACGGCATTCGTCGTGCAATTTTCACGTATTGCTTAAAATTAATGCAGCGGAGTTTGGTTCTGATGCTCGCAAATGCTGAACTGAATGATTTCAAGAGCGTCCTCCTGCTCCAGAATACTCAGCCCGTCCCGCAAAACGATCATGGAGTTCAGTTCGTTCTGTCTAAAGAACGGTATCATTTCCGGGAACCACTTCATGACGATTTGTGACAATTTTACCGTTTCCATTTCCATAAAAATCACCCTTTCCTTCCAAGTTGGTTAGGTAGGACGTCTTCAGTAAAACGGAAAAACAATTAAAATTGGGCCAGGAGAGATGCCCGGGAAACAGATCTCATGAATTATTGTAGGAACCGCGCACAAATATTATACCACAAATTTGCCGTACCTCACACGCGGCAAATATTTAGTTTTTGCGGAATTGTCCTATTACGGCCGTGGTTTCCACGATATTAACAAAAGCATGCGGGTCCGTTTCTGTAATAATTTGCTTCAGCTCGGCGAGCTCATATCGTGTGGTGACGGTCATAAGCATATCCTTCTCTTTATGACTGAAGGCTCCTTGGGTTTTGATCTTGGTAATACCGCGGGGGCGTTTGAGCAGCTTCTCAAGCAGGGCTTCCGTCTGGTTTGTCACAATGAACACGGTAACCTTGATATGGCTGACATGGAGCATATCCACCATTTTTCCGGCAACATAGATGGATGCCATGGAGGCGAGTGCCAGATTCCAGTCGTTTTCGAGATAAGCAACTGCCATGATGACGATAGCGTTCAAAGTGACAAGCACGCTGCCAACAGGAAAGTCCCGATATTTGGTCACAAGGGAGCCGATGATATCAAAGCCACCTGTCGATCCGCCAACCCGAAAGGAAAGGCCGGTACCGAAGCCGACAAGCACTCCACCGAATACGGAGGACAGCAGCATTTCGGTGGCAACCACCTTAACCGGGATGATCTCGAGGAACAGGGTCGTGACAACAACTGACAGTATACTGAGCCCGACGAATCGTTTTCCCAGCTTGAACCAACCCGTAAGGAGAATGGGAATATTGAGCACAAAATACATGATACTGATATTAAGCGGCGTAAAATAGCCGATAATTAAGGCGAGACCGGAAACACCCCCGCTTAGTAAATGATGGGGAATCAGGAACAGGTTGAATCCGCTCGCAATAATAATGCCGCCGAATACAATCGAGAAATAGGTCCATAGACGCTTCAACATAGGAATCACCTCCCGGTTATTATGTACTTCTTTAAGCTTGCTGGTATTCCAGAATTAGTTTTGTGATATAAATGTATTGGATATTCTTGAGTAGTCCGTTACATTGATAACTTTGCAAGCTTATCAGGATGATTATACATTAACCAGTCCATACACTGGTGATAAGAGAAATATACCGGTTCACCTCGTGCAGAAAATCCTGCTGGCCGGGAAAGCCTATAAACGTTACCACTACTTAAGAATACAGATAAGAAAGTGGATGTCCACAGATAGAAGGAGTATGAACCTATTGAAAAATTTCGCAGATTTTGGCTTGGAGCCGCGCGTGCTGCAAGCAATTACTGAGCTTGGCTTTGAGGAAGCCACACCGATTCAATCCCAATCGATTCCGATTGCTCTTACCGGAAGAGATATGATTGGACAAGCACAAACTGGTACAGGTAAGACAGCAGCATTCGGCCTACCTCTTATCCACAAAATCGCTAAGGAAGAAGAGCGTATCGTCTCTCTCATCATGACGCCTACCCGTGAGCTTGCCATTCAGGTTGCAGAAGAAATTGGCAAGTTGTCCCGCTTCAAAGGAATTCGTTCCTTGGCTATTTACGGCGGACAAGATATCGGGCGCCAGATCCGCGCTTTGAAAAAGAAGCCTCAAATTATTATCGGTACACCAGGTCGATTACTTGACCACATCAACAGAAAAACAATCCGACTTGACGATGTACAAACCGTTGTACTGGATGAAGCGGATGAAATGCTGGACATGGGCTTCATGGAAGACATTCAGTCGATCCTTAAGCTTGTTCCTGAAGAACGTCAAACCTTGCTGTTCTCCGCAACTATGCCGGCTAACATTCAGAAGCTCGCTTCCCAGTTCCTGAAAGATCCTGAGCATGTATCCGTTATTCCTAAGCACGTAAGTGCACCTCTGATTGATCAAGCATATATCGAAGTTCCTGAGCGTCAAAAATTCGAAGCGTTGAGCCGACTTCTGGATATGGAGTCTCCTGAGCTTGCGATTGTATTCGGACGTACCAAGCGCCGCGTAGACGAGCTGGCAGAAGCTCTGCAAAAACGCGGATATTCCGCAGACGGCCTTCATGGCGACCTATCCCAGCATCAACGTGATACCGTTATGCGTAAATTCCGCGATGGAAGCATCGATGTCCTGGTGGCAACAGATGTGGCAGCACGTGGTCTCGACGTATCGGGCGTTACCCACGTTGTGAACTTTGACTTGCCTCAAGATCCGGAGAGCTATGTACACCGTATCGGTCGTACAGGCCGTGCGGGTAAAGAAGGTACGGCATGGTCTTTCGTAACTCCTCGTGAGATGGATCACCTCTATTTCATCGAGCGCGTTACACGTCATCGTATCCCTCGTAAGCCTTTGCCAACGATTGCTGAAGCGATTGAAGGCAAACAGCGCATCATCGCGGAGCGTGTGCTTGAGATCATCGAGCAAGGCGAATTGACGGAATACAAAGGTCTGGCTATTCAATTGCTGGAGCAGTATGACTCCGTACAATTGCTGGCAGCAGCGATGAAAATCCTGACTGGCGACAAGAAGGAAGCATCTGATATTCATCTGACACCAGAAGATCCGATTCGTGCGAAGCGCCGGAAGCCGGATATCCGCAGTGGCCGCAAACCAAGCGGTGGCTATGGTGGCCGCAACAACAGCGGTGGCGGCGGATATCGACGTGAAGGTGGCAGCGGCAGCAGTGGTAACCGTGGCGGCTACTCCAAAGGCGGATATAACCGTGATGGCGGCAGCAGCTATGGCGGCAATCGCGACGGTGGTGGTTACAACCGTGACCGTAACAACAGCGGTGACCGTAAGCCGCGCTCTTACAGCGGAGGCGGCGAGCGTCGTCCTAACCGGAGCGGAGACGAATAATGGGTTCTGACGGTTAATTCTTTTGACCGAAATAACTGAATTCAAGACGAAGCAGCTCCCCGTCTAAGGTGGAGCTGTGCTTCGTCTTTTTTTCATGGTAAAAGAAGGTACACCACCAAGGGTGTACCTTCTTTTTAACCGCGCAGTTTTACGCATAACAGCGGATCTGATTCATTACATCATTCGGGAGACATTAGATATAGAATGTGCTCAGAATAATTACAAGCAGAATGAACAGAACCAGGACAATACCAACATTATTTCCGTAGCCGTAACCGCCTACACCTTCACAAGACATACATAATCCCTCCTCTTAATTTTAAAAATTGAATCTTGTTAAATGGATTACGTGATATCCTATGGAGAAACAGCGGCATTGGATTGGATATACACCTAGCACTCTTCAAATTAGGCTCTGGCAATGCATGTGCAAAATAAGGTATATTAATAGATACATGCATGATTTGAGTGAGGAGGAAACGGATTTGGAAATGAAAGGAGCCATGGGTGGCTTATATAAGCTCACCGAGTGGATTACCCGTATTGCTTTTTCTAACATCTTGTGGGTTATTTGTACATCGCCTTTCCTGTTTATCGTACTAACCAAATTCCTGATGGCCGTTCAGACACCGGATGCGCATAATGAGCAGCTGTTGTCGAACTGGATGCTGGGAATCTTGTCACCGTTTGTGTTGTTCCCGGCTACAGCAGCTTTATTCAACGTTGTACGCAAATGGGTTATGGGTAATTCGGATGTATCCGTATTCAAAACATTCTTCAGGGGTTATAAGGAAAACTACAAACAGAGCATGATCGGCGGCATATTTTATACGCTGCTGTTCGTGATTATGTATGTGGATTACACGGTTTATATGACGCAGCTCGATGGCTTCCAGCTTGTCGGCATTGTCATGCTGGTGCTGCTTATTGTGTTGTTTGTCTCCTTGTTCAATTTCTTTTCCATGACGGTTCATTATGAGATGAAGACCCTGCAATTGCTGAAAAACGCAGTGCTGTTGACCTTGATTCGTCCGTTTCGTGTATTTTCGACGTTGATCGGAAGCGCTGTCTTGGTGTATATCGGTACACAGATGCCGGTGCTCTTCGTGTTCTTCCTGTTCTGCCTGATGGCATTGTTTGCATTCTTCAACTTCTATGCGACCTTTACGAAGATGCAGGAACAGCAGGAGAAGATGAAGAAGGCCGAGGAGGAGTCGGAAACGGAACAGGCGCTTCTGGAAAGCATGGATTCCGTCAAAAAGGAAGAGAACGGGTCGAAGCCTTAAATAACGAGAGGTTTACTTTTCCGGCAAAACCTCCTATAATAAGACTACATCCTGCGATGTTCGTTTCGGTTTTCCGTTGTTTTGAACCAATGACGATGTCTAGGGAGATCAATACGTAATCGTGGCTGGAATGCCCTGTCTATATGACAAGGGGAATTCATAAGCGATTCTGCGGTCACCCACCTGCTAATGCAGGTTCGAAGACAATGTTTACCGGACGGCATAGGCGGGTTTCGTTAAACCAATGAATAGGCATCTCTTCTATTTCGAATTCGAAGTGAAAGAGGTGCCTTTTTGCTGTATATAAAGGTTTGCTGAAAGCATAAACAATGTTAAACTAGAGTATGGAAAGGAACGGTCATTTATAAAGGAGGAACGGTCTTTGTCATTAAAACGAGTTCTAATTGGTATCGTGCGCAGCTATGACGGCACAAGCGACCGTGCTAAAGATCCCAAGCTGAAGACGCGTTATTACAATCTTTCAAAAGAAAAGTGTTTTGAAGAGGTTTCCTCGACACTGAAAAAAATTCCGGGCTACAAAGTTCTGCATGAGGTTAAGTCCGTTGGAGAAATCACACTCGAGAAAAGAACCTCATTCGGACGTACACTGGACATTACCGTATCCGTGCTCGGCATCAGTCCGGTTCGCAGTGCAGTTGATATGTATTCGGCGTCTCGCGGTTCCCTAGGGGATCTGGGGGCGAATTACCGGGTCATCCTGAACCTGTACGCCGTACTTGACAAAAAACTGAGCAAGTATAAAGTGGATGCTTAGTAGAATAAGAAAAAAGCGGGAGAGCTGCTCTCCCGCTTTTTAAAAGTGTACAGTGTATGTAGCCTTTGGCGGTGTTATCTAAGAGATTTAACCGCTTCTACGGCAGCCTCGTAATTCGGGTGCTCTGTCATTTCGCCAAGGTATTCTACATAGGCGATTTTATCGTTGGCATCCACTACGAAGATCGAACGCATGTCGAGTTGGAATTCCTTAATGAGCACGCCATATGCTTCGCCAAAAGAGCGAGATTTATAATCGGACAGCGTGACGACACGGTCAACACCTGCTGCTCCGCACCAACGGGCTTGGGCAAACGGAAGGTCGGCACTGACGGTGAGAACAACAACGTCATCGCCCAGTCCAGCGGCTTCTTCATTGAAACGGCGTGTCTGCGCGTCGCATACCCCGGTGTCGAGGGAAGGGACTACACTGATCAGCTTGATTTTACCTGCAAAATCTTTAAGAGATGCGTCTTCCAGCAGGTTTTTGCTCACTGTAAAATCTGGAGCGTTGTCACCAGCCTTGAGCTCTGGTCCGATGAGTGTAATAGGATTGCCTTTAAAAGTGGCAGCTCCTGAACGTTCTTGAGCCATGAAAAATCTCCTCCTTGGATATCAAAGTTTGGTGATCAGGTTCATGGTACATTATAATCTTTTTAAAAAGGGAATGTCCACTAAGGGCGCCCTTGGCCTGGTTAGGATGAGGAGGATGCTATGATTTTCGTACGTTATGAAAACTGGAAGAGTTATTTGCGTTATTATCCTGTGACATCGCTGCTGCTTGTGATCAACCTTGTAATGTTTGTGATTACAGCGTTTGACGGAGGATCCAGAAATCCGGTTACGCTGCTGAAATACGGCGCTTTGTCGGATTTGCCGGAATTCGTAGATCAGGCATGGAGATATGTCACGGCGATGTTCTTGCATAACGGCTTTGATCATCTATTGTTCAACAGCTTTGCACTGCTGGTATTTGTTCCTCCGCTGGAGAGAATCATGGGGAGCTGGAAGTTTGCTATTCTGTATCTGCTCAGCGGTGTTCTCGGTAATGTAATCGGATTGGCTTATTATGAGCGCATGGAACACTACACATTCCTAGTAGGCGCATCAGGAGCCATCTACGGAGCTTATGGCGCTTATCTGTACATCGCCCTGTTCCAGCGGCATGTCATTGATGAGTCGTCCCGCAAGACGCTGTATACCCTGCTTATTCTGGGGATTCTGTTCTCGTTCACCCCTGGGGTCAGTCTTGTAGCCCATGTCGGCGGATTGGTAGGCGGATTTTTCCTCTACGGCCTCATGATTCGATTATTTAAACGTCGGACATAATCGGACCTTAGAGGGTCTGTTATAATAGAATTGGATGATTTGGATAAAGTCTTCAAGTCTTCTAGGGAATAAGAATGGAGCGATAAAAGGCGTGGAATTACGACAGTTGCAATACTTTGTAAAGGTTGCGCAAAAGGAACACGTTACCCAAGCGGCAGAAGAGCTTCATGTGGCTCAGTCAGCCGTCAGCCGTCAAATTCATCAGCTGGAAGAAGAGCTTGGTGTTAATTTGTTCATGCAAAAAGGCCGGAATCTGCAGTTAACTCCGGTAGGTCAGCTTTTTTGCAAACGGGTGGAGAGCATCATGAAGGATTTGGACCGCGCGGTCGTCGAGATACATGAATTTCTGGATCCGGAGCAGGGAGAGATTCGCATCGGTTTCCCTCACAGCCTGGGCATTCATCTGATTCCGTCCATTGTGGCTGAGTTCCGCAAGAAGTACCCGAACGTGAAGTTCCGCTTCAAACAGGGGATGTTCCCGACATTGATCCGGGACGTGGTCGGGGCCGAGGTGGATTTGGCCTTTGTATCCCCTTTTCCGGATCGACATGATCAAGTGGATGGGGATATCGTGCTGACAGAGGAGCTGTTTGCGATCCTGCCGCCGAATCACCCGCTTGCCGGAGAGCAGTCCATTAAGCTGGAACAATTGAAAGAGGAGCGCTTTGTGCTGTTCAGCAAAGGATATTCCCTGCGTCCGATTGTGTGGCACGCATGCCTGGAAGCTGGATTTACGCCGAAGATTGCCTTTGAAGGCGAGGAGACGGATACGATTCGCGGACTGGTTGCTGCCGGCATGGGGGTCAGTCTGCTTCCTGAAATGGCGCTCTTCCAGACGAACCCGCTCCAACCGGCTCGCGTTCGGATTTCCGAGCCGAAGGTAACGCGTTCGATCGGTCTGATTCACCGTGCCGATGAGAAGCTCCCGCCGGTTGCTCAGGCTTTCCGCGCGTTCTTGCTTCAATACTTTGGTATTGACCCGTCACCAAAAAAGGAAGGGAAAGCGGACACCGCTTCAGCTCCCTAGGTTGGCTTCATTAAATTACGAGAAAAACATCATCAAATATAAAAAGAGGGCTTTCCTCTCCACCGATCAATGGTGAGAGGAAAGCCCTCTTTGTTTGTTCTTATACCGATGTTATGTTAGTCGCGGTTGCTTGTAAAGATCATAATATAACGAATCAGCTCCAGCAAGGAGATCAATGCAGCAGCGACATAAGTCAATGCAGCAGCGTTCAATACCTTAGCAACTCCACGTTCTTCGTCATTGGCAATGTAACCTTCCTGTACCATGAGCTGGCGAGCACGGTTGCTCGCGTTAAACTCGACCGGCAGGGTGACAAGCTGGAAGGCAACGGCACAAGAGAAGAAGATGATGCCGAGACCGACAAGGTTCATGGCCTGGAACAGGAAACCGGCAATCAAGAGAAACGGCGCGATACCGGATGCAATGTTAACGACCGGGAACATCTTGTGACGGGCAACGAGCATCGGATAATGCTCGGCATGCTGGATGGCATGGCCGACCTCATGACAAGCAACAGAGACAGCTGAGATGGAACGCTCGTAATATACAGGCTCTGACAGACGGACAACACGCTTGGTCGGATCGTAGTGGTCAGACAGCGCGCCTGGCACCGGTTCAATGGGAACATCGTGAAGACCGTTGGCATCCAGCATACGCCGGGCTGCATCGTAGCCGGTCATGCCTGTGCTGTTCTCAACCTTGGCCCACTTATTAAATGTGCCTTTAACACGGAATTGAGCCCATAGTGAGAAAATAAACGCGATTATAATGAGAATAAACATCCAGTCAGAATACATTTATCATACCCCCATACTAAGTTGTAATTTGGCGCGGCATTGTTACATCGAAGTGAACTGATTCAGCAAAATTTGAAGTGACTCGATACAAGCAGCTCCTTTGGGAAGAATATTAGCAAGTACCTCCTTGGCTTGACTGGGCTTTAGTTCGCTCAGGAGTGGATTGAGTTCCTTAACATCCCGTTCCAGCTGTTTCATCTGTATTTCGAGCTTGGTCAGCTTTTCCGTCATTTCGGAATCATCGGCAACTGACTTCCACCGATCCAGTCTTTCCTTAATCTCATCGAGAGTATATTTCTCTTGCTTTAACTGATTAATACGTTCGAGAGTGCTTAAGGTTTCAGAACTGTACAACCGGTAGTTTTTTAACGTCCGTTTTTCAGGGGAGATCAAACCCAGCTTAGTATAGTAGTCAATGGTTCTTTCGCTGATTCCGGCAGCCTTGGCCAGTTCGCCTATCCGGAAAAGGTTTCCGCTCATGATCCCCATAATCATCACCTCACAAGCCTTCATTGAATTGGACATTAATGAATGCATTTATATTTTCATTTTAATAGAAATATGATACATGATCAGGAACCATACAGTCAAACGTCATAGTTGTGACGAAAAAACCTTGCAGTTAAGCCTTTTTTTAACTACATATGATGTAAGGTCATTTGCACTGTATGCGCTTAATGTTATATTACATTACATAAAAGACGTATTTTGGACTTTTTTTTGTAAAAAAACCGTTAGCGAATTTTCAAGCGTCCCCCTATAATGACAATATGAATTCAAGGAAATGTTATATTAGTTAACACAAAGGGGAGTGTAAAACATGAAAAAAAGATGGCTAGGTTTAATGGCGGGAGTAATCTCACTACTCGCATTCCCGGCGAGCGCGTTCGCCGCTGATGGGGGAGCCACAAACGTTGAATTAACGGCTGGTTTGAATTCCGTGTTCGTATTCTTAGCAGCTTTGCTCGTATTCTTCATGCAAGCAGGATTCGCTCTGCTGGAGGCCGGATCGGTTCGTATGAAAAATGCGGGGCACGTTGCAGGTAAAACATTCCTGACTTTCGGTATTTCGATCGTAGCATTCTGGGCGCTAGGATTTGGTCTAGCATTCGGTAACGGGAACAGTTTTTTCGGATTTGAAGGTTTCTTCTTAAGTGGTGACAATGCATCGGGTTCATTCGATTCATTATCGGCTTATGATGTGCCTACCACGATAATGTTCTTGTTCCACTTATCCTTTGCGGCCGTATCCCTGGCTATCGCTTGCGGCGGTATGGCTGAACGTGCAAAACTGAGCGTTTATATCGTGTTCGGCTTACTGTTCACCATCGTGATTTACCCGATTGTTGCTCACTGGGTATGGGGCGGTGGATGGCTTGGGGCTCTGGGCATGCAGGACTTTGCCGGATCGACCGTTGTTCACTTGACTGGTGCTACGGCAGCTTTGGTGGCTACCATTCTTCTGAAACCTCGTCTGGGCAAATATAATAAAGACGGGAAGCCTAACAGCATCCCGGGCCACAACCAGGTCCTATCTGTCCTCGGCGTATTCATCATCTGGATCGGCTGGTTCGGATTTAACCCAGGCAGCACCATCTCCGCACTTACGGACGGATTCTTCGGTTTCGTGGCATTGAATACAAACATCGCCGCTGCGGCAGGTGCACTTGCAGCGCTGCTGATCTCGTGGGCGGTTCTTGGCAAAGCAGACATTCCTAGCATGCTGAACGGTATCCTTGCTGCATTTGTTGCGATTACAGGCGCTTGCGCATTCGTAGAGCCGTGGGCGGCCGTTGTTATCGGTGCGGTTGCGGGTACGATTACTTTCTTTACCGCTCAGTGGTTTGATCGCAAAGGCATTGATGATCCGGTATATGCATTTTCCGTACATGGTATTGCGGGTATGTGGGGCGCAGTGTCCACCGGCTTGTTCGCAGCACCAAGACTTGTTGAAATTACGGGTGTAGGTAAGGCAGGGCTGTTCTACGGCGGCGGCTTCGGACAGCTTGGGGTTCAGCTTCTGGGTCTGATCGGTACGTTTGCATTCGTTCTTGTGATCTCATTCATTATTCTGTACATCATGAAAGTTACGATGGGTATCCGTGTAACGGAAGAAGAAGAATTGATGGGTCTAGATATTAGTGAGCATGGTACTTATGGATATCCGGAGCAAATGAAACTCCTGGTGGAATCGGAAGGCAAATCTCCCGAGTTTCGTTCCGGAAGCAAAACAACTCCTGGAAGCGATGCGTCATTATAAGTCCTAACCATGAATTGCTTATGAAGCATGTAATAAGGAGGCCGCGGCATGAAACCTCTGAAATCCGTAAATCTGTTTCCGGTATTCTCGGAAATTCAGAAAGCAGTATCAGCCCAGCAATTACGAGATGAACGGATCGCTTGTCAGAATCATCTCCTTGAGAAGCGTAGTGACATGGAGCTTAGAGAATGGATCGCTTCTGTGAATCGGATGCACGATCTGATTGGGCAGCGTGCCGCGGCTATCTGTGAGCAGGACATGTGGGAGGCTGGCTACGGCCGGCCTCCTGCACGTTATGCGTTTGTTGCTTTTGGCAGCAGCGGAAGGCAGGAAGCTACGTTGTGGAGCGATCAGGATAACGGTCTGATCCTTGGCGATGAGCTGGGTGAGGAAGACCTTCCATTTTTTTGGGAATTTGGACTTCGTCTATCGGATCTGTTGGAGTATACAGGCTACCCTAAATGTTCGGGAAAGGTGATGTGTTCCGAACCGTTGTGGAGTAAACGCCTAGAGGATTGGAAGAATCAGATTAGTGATTGGTGCAGCGACCAGCAGTGGGAGCCGATTCGCAATTTCATCATCGCTGCGGACCTGCGCCACATCTCGGGTGCTGGCGAGCTTACGGAAGCCTGGACGGAGCATTTCCGCAGTTCCGTTGAACAGCATCCGGACATCGGCAATGCCGTGCTTCGGAACACTGTCAAGCACAAAGCAACGCTTAATGTGATGGGAAGGATTGTCACGGAACGGTTTGGTGAGCATGCCGGAGATTTTGATGTGAAGTATGGTGTGTATATCCCTCTTGTAAACAGCATTCGAACGATGGCATTACAGCGAGGCATCATCGAAACCTCCACGCTGAAGCGAATGGAGAGGGTCATGCTGCTGGAAGGAGGCAACCTGCTTCTGGAGAGTGTCCAGCGTGCCTTCCTGACGGCGCTTCGTTTAAGAAACGACACACCGTATCGAATCGAGAATGGACTGATCACAAGCAGCGGTTATATCCCGCAGGAGCAGCTTAAGAGCAAAACCATGCAGTATGAGCTTCGCGATACACTTGGTGTTGTCAGGCGGATACACCGGTCATTGCAGCGCGAGCACCGTTTTGCGGAAAGGAGGAGCCCATGACGGAACCGGTACAATCAAACGGCGGCTTCTGGAGATCGCTGCGCTCAGGTAATATTAATTCCGCAATCGCCTCCATGCGCGGGGCACAGACAGCGCAGCAGCTCGCCTTCATCCGGTCCCAGATGAAGGATAACCGGAGACCGGAGGTCCTTGGAACTCCGCTGGACGAGCTTGAGGTTGTTGTATTCGATCTGGAGACAACAGGGTTCAATCACCAGCATGGCGACGAGATTTTATCATTCGGTGCAGTCCGGGTCATTGGGGAACAGGTTATCGAGCAGGAGTCCTTTCATATGATCGTGAACAGTGGTTCCCCAGTCCCTCCATTTATAACCGAGCTGACAGGTATCACGCAGCATATGGTTGATGCAGCCCCGCCTTTAATGGAGGGGCTGCATGATTTCATGGCTTTTGTAGGGGGCAGGGTTCTGGTCGCCCATGCAGCTGCGCATGATCGGGGATTTCTGAATGCAGCTCTGTGGAAAACTTCAAAGGTTCGCTTGACCCACAGGCTGCTCGATACGATGATGCTGGCGCAGAGGCTATATCCGGAACAGACGGATTACAGCCTGGATGAACTGCTGCGAAACTGCAGCATTCCGGTGGAGGGCAGACATCACGCACTCTCGGACGCGCGCATGACCGCCAGGCTGTGGGCGGACTATATAAAAGAGATTCAGGCGCGCGGGGATGCAACTACACTGGGAGATATGTACGTTTATTTAAGCGAGGCATAACAGCGGGGAGCCCGTTATCCTTCCTGGATATCAAAAGGAATCGGGGCAAGGGCGTACGACTCCGCATTGTGCTGTGCCAATGTGTTTACTTTACAAGGGTCAGGGGATTCCAGGCGTGTTTTTCCCCTGGTAATCTTGTAAGTATGAAGCTGAAGCGAATGGTTGCCAGAGGCAGCGGAGACTGTCGGTGCTGCGATGACATACACCTGAAGCAATCCACCGAAGGATGGAAGCTGAAGCATATCTTCTCGGGATGGCTCGGGTGAAGTGTGCGGGTGGCTGTGAAACAAGCCGACGAGTCCTTTTTCGGTTAAAGCCAGACGGGTCCAATGAACCGGATCCAGATGAAATGAATGCAGCGGAGACTCCGCTGTATTTTTTACGGGAATAAATTGTGTAACGGTCAACGTCCGGCTTGCCGCCCGTGAATGCCCGATAAGGACCCCACAAGCTTCCTGCGGCAGGCAACCGTACATATGCTCCGTTATATGTTCAATAACCTCTGCGTGCAGCAGGAGCTGCTCCAGGGGCGCGTCGCATGGTGTCATCTTTTTTCCTCCAGATAAAATTCAGGTCGTGGTGTGTTTGAAAGATTAGGGTTTCAGGGTACAATAGGGACTATAACTAAGATAAGCAAAGGAACCTATGCCTATGAAACGTAACCTGATCATTATCGCTCTGCTCATCGTCGCAGCAGGTGCGGTTATCTATAATCAAGCCGGTGATCAAATTCAAGCCGTATTCATGCAGGAAAAACCGCTCCCGACAGAGACCGGGGCCCGGGCAGGGCTTCTGGCTCCTGCATTTACCCTGAAGGGGATGGACGACAAGTCTTATGCCGGCGGCGGAGCGCGCGATAAAGCCATGATCATCAACTTCTGGGCATCCTGGTGCGAACCATGCAAGCAGGAAGCCCCAGAGCTTGACAAGCTGGCAGAGAAATATGCAGATGAGCTTGAAATCTATGGCGTGAACGTGTCCAAGTACGACAATGAGAAGAAAGCTCGTCAATTCGTCAAGGATTTTAAACTTCGATATCCGATCCTGCTTGATCCGAAAGGAGAGGTGTTCGAGAATTTGTATAAAGGGCAAGTGTTCCCGACCAATGTCCTTATCGATCGAAATGGCGTGATCCAAGAAATTATTCTTGGCGCTCCTGCTCCCGAGGATCTTCACAAGAAGGTTGCCAAGCTGGTGAAGTAATCGTCAGATGGAGGTAAGACATCAAAAAGCGCGTTCCCTATGTTCATAGCGGATACGCGCTTTTATTTATATTTCAGAAATCAATGATTAATCAAGCCTTGCCTTGCGGCGGATTCATGTGTCTGCTCCGGTGAAATCTGGCCTAGCAGCGCATAGCGCATACTATCCACAAGCGCTTCCCAGCTCGCCTCAATGACGTTGCTGGATACGCCAACCGTGTTCCAGGCATTCTCGAAGTTCTTGGATTCGATCAGAACCCTTACTTTAGCAGCGGTTGCGTCCTTGTCATCCAGCACACGGACCTTATAATCAGCTAGATGCATTTCCTTGAGTGTCGGGAAGTATTGGACCAGTGCTTTACGCAGTGCATTATCGAGCGCGTTGACAGGACCGTTGCCTTCCGCTGCGGTATAGATGCTCTCGCCGGCCACGTTGACTTTGACGAAGGCTTCGGAAACGACCGGCTGCCCGGCTGACTTCTCCACCAGCATTTTGAAGGATTCAAACGTGAACAGCTCCTGAAGCTCTCCGTTTGCTTCCCGAAGAAGCAGCTCCAGCGAAGCATCCGCGCCTTCGAATTGATACCCTTCGTGCTCAAGCTCCTTGATCTTGCCAATAATATGCTTGGATTGCTCGCTGGCCGGATCAAAGGCCAGACCCATGTCCTGCGCTTTGGATACGATATTGCTCTGTCCTGCCAGCTCCGACACCAGCACACGCTGCTTGTTTCCGACTTTCTCCGGCTCGATATGCTCGTACGTTCTGGAATCGCGCAGAATCGCAGAGACATGGATGCCTCCCTTATGGGCAAAGGCAGCGTTGCCAACATACGGCTGATTAACCGGCATATTCACGTTGGCGATTTCGCTGATATAACGTGCGGTATTTGTCAGGGTGCGGAGTTTATCGTCCCCGATGCAATCATAACCCAGCTTCAGCTGGAGATTCGGAATGATGGAGCACAGATTTGCATTGCCGCATCGCTCTCCGTATCCATTCATGGTGCCTTGGACATGCTGGACACCAGCCTGTACAGCGCTCAGGGTGTTGGCAACGGCAAGCTCGCAATCATTGTGTGTATGAATGCCGAGTGGAGCGCCAGGGAGCTGCCCGGTTAAAGAAGTGACGATGTCCGAGATTTCATGCGGCAGACTCCCTCCGTTTGTGTCGCACATAACGAGCCAGTCAGCACCTGCATCCCGTGCCTTGGACAAGACGGCAACGGCATATTCCGGATTGTTCTTAAAGCCGTCAAAAAAGTGCTCGGCATCAAAAATCACTTCCAGGCCTCTCTGTTTAAGAAAGGCGATGGAGTCATAGATCATGGCCAGATTCTCTTCAAGTGTCGTCTGAAGTGCGGTGTGAACGTGGAAATCCCAAGACTTCCCGACCAGGGTAGCCGCTGAGACTCCGGATTCCAGTATTCGAAGCAGATTGGCATCCTGATCAGCAATGGAACCTTTGCGGCGGGTGCTGCCAAAAGCGGTTACTTTTGAAGTCAGGCCGAGATCCTGGACTCTTTTGAAAAATTCGATGTCCTTGCTGTTGCTTCCCGGGATACCGCCTTCAATATAATGAACACCAAGTGCATCGAGTTTCTTGGCGATTTTGACCTTGTCGTCCGCTGACAAGCTGATTCCTTCGCCTTGGGTTCCGTCGCGAAGTGTCGTATCAAAGATGGAAATGGACTTAGACATGATGTCCTCCTTTGGGTGTCCGGGATTGGACCGCATTGTTTATAATTTTGTATTATAGCATTTCTTTGCGGGAAAGTAACAGAGTAAAAAACTTTTCACAAAGCGTCTCCATTGTTGACCATCGTCAGGCGTGAGCGTTATGCTGAAGGCATTGGTACCGTATTCTTTGATTCCTGATGAAATATAACATAGACACTCCGATGTCTAAACCAAATATAATGGAATGGAGTTCTTGCCATGATTCAATAATTCTGATGATCAGGTGACGGTTTTTCAAAGTGCGTTATTTCAGACCACTTCAACGGTCATCCAGCTTGATGAGAGCATCATTATCATCGATCCGAACTGGCTGCCGCACGAAATCGATGAAATCCGTGAACATGTTAACGGGGTTCGGGGAGGCAGGGATTGTTATCTCATCTTCACGCATGGAGACTATGACCATATAATTGGATATAAAGCTTTTCCGGATGCCAAGACGATTGGAAGTGCCGGACTCCGAGATCACCCGGACAAAGAGCGTAAACTGAAATTAATTCGTGATTTTGATGCTTCCTATTATATTACTCGCAACTATCCCATAGAATTCCCTGTGCTTGATGTCGTTATCGAGGAAGATGGACAGCAGCTCGCACTAGGTTCCACGACACTTACGTTCTATAAAGCGCCGGGACATACGGCTGACGGTCTGTTCACCGTGATTGACTCCGTGGGCGTATGCGTATTTGCATCCGGTGACTATTTATCCGATTTTGAGCTCCCGTTTATCTACCACAGTGCATGGGACTATGAGGAGACGATTCGCCAAGCTGCAAGGATACTGAAAGAGCATCCGGTAACTCTACTCATCCCGGGGCATGGCCAGCATACGACAAGCCAATCGGAGATGGATCGAAGAGTGGAGATCGCCCGGAGCTATCTGGAGCGGCTGCGTCAGGCTGTGGTTGATGGCGATGATATGGCCCTTGATCAGCTGCAGGAGGAGCACGGATTTGTCTCCGAATTTACGGCGGAGTGTCACAAGGAAAATGTGAGAATTATTCAAAATGAGTTTCAAGCTGAGGGCAGTTATCAGAGTTAAGTAGAACCGAACCGAAAGAAAGAAGGAATCCGTCCGTGGGACATATCGACCATTATTATCCGGCCAGCGGCCGCGTTATTCTTCATGTGGATATGAATGCTTTTTACTGTTCCGTGCATGAGGCGGAGGAGCCGGAGATCTATCGGGGCAAGCCTACGGCTGTTGCAGGCAGCATCGAGCTGCGAAAAGGCGTCATTGTGACATGCTCCTACGCCGCACGGTCACTCGGCATACGCACCGGAATGAATGTGAGACAGGCCCTGCGGATCCACCCTGACTTGATAATTATCCAGCCTGATTTTCATCTCTACCGCAAGTATTCCAATGCGTTTATGAATATAGCTTATGCGTATACCCCGTTATTGGAAGCGACTTCGATTGATGAATGTTATCTGGATATTACGGGCTCGAAGCAGTTCGGCACGCCGCTGGATATCGCCCGGGAAATCCAGGAACGCATTCGCGAGGAGCTGTCACTGCCATGCTCCGTCGGCATTGCTCCCAACAAACTGCTTGCCAAGATGGCCTCGGATATGAAAAAGCCTAACGGGCTGTCCGTCCTGCGGATTCGGGATGTGCCGCAGGTGCTGTGGAACAAGCCATGTGCGGAATTGTTCGGCATCGGCAGCAAGACCGCCGAGAAGCTGCGGAAGCTGAATATTCAGACCATCGGCCAGCTCGCCGCTGCTGAAGAAAGCCTGCTAACCGCCACGTTCGGTGTCATGGGATCGTGGATGAAACGCGCGGCCAGCGGCATAGACCATGCGCCGGTGGTCGCAGAACGGGAGCAGAGCAAATCGATCGGGCATACGACCACGCTCCCGCAGGACGTTACCTCGGCACATGAGGCGAGAAGGGTGCTGCTCAATCTGAGCGATCAGGTGGCACGCCGGCTTCGCAGGCAGGGGCTGATGACCAGCGGTATACAGATCACGCTCCGTACACCGGATATGAAGACCATTACCAGATCCAGACATCTCGCTATCCCGACGGAAACGACGGAGGATATCTACCGCGAGGCGTGTAAGCTGTATGATCGGCACTGGAAGCAGGACAAGCCGCTCCGTCTTCTCGGCGTTACGCTGCAGCAGCTGATCGCCAAGGAGGAATCTGCGATTCAGCTGGACTTGTTCGATTATGAGAAACAGCCGAAGAAGGAGTCGCTGACCCGGGTCATGGACGAACTGCGCAATAAATTCGGCGAGAGTGCGGTGCTGACCGCGGGAATGCTTGGCGATGATCCATCGTCACTCATCCGCAATCATAAACGGCGAGGGACTTCCTTGCAGATGGATTTTGTAAGGGATCTTGAGCAGGGTAACAAAAAGACAGAGCGACCCTCCTCCGAGGAGGCAGATCGCAAATCATTTGACAACTAGTTAAAGTTGTTGATTTCCTTAGGTGCAGAGCCGATTTTTGTCGGAAAATCTTAGGGAATATATTTGTATTCCTAAAAAAATTGTATTAATATATGTAGATGGTGACGGGTGACCCGTCATATTATACTATGTCTTATAGAGATGTTTATAGATATACAGGAGGAAGAGAGACTATGGCGAAGTTTACTTGGGTAGATAAAGATACCTGCATCGCTTGCGGCGCATGCGGCGCAACGGCACCCGATATTTATGATTACGACGACGAAGGCCTGGCAGAAGTTATTTTCAACGGAGACAACAACCGCGGGGTAACCGAAATTCCGGAAGATATGCATGACGATATGCTGGATGCTTGCGACGGCTGCCCGACGGATTCAATTCGGATTGCAGACGAGCCGTTTGACGCAGAATAAGAACACCGCTCGATCCCTGATATTCCATCTTAATTGAACTTATACCGACGTCCTCTGCTCCTCAACGGCAGGGGGCGTTTTTTCGTATATAGGCATTCATACATATTTGGTGTCATTATACCGATATACAGGATAATAGAGGTAAAAATGTCATATAGGAGGCTCTCGAATGAACAATTCGCTGTACCTCAAAAGGTATGTGGAGACGCATCCTGATAATAAAATGGCCTGGTATTTGCTGGGCAAGGAATATGAGCAAGCCGGTGAACAGGGGAAGGCCAACTATTGCTACAATAAGGCGGAGGGAGTCTACGAAGCCTTTGAGCTCAGTCAGGTTCCGTCTGATATATGGAAAAATTATGAGCAGCGTTTATTGGAGATGGAGAGGGATAAGGACCTCAAACGGAAACGCATCCGGCGTTTGCTTGCAGCGCTGGTGTTATTGCTATTGGTATTCATTCCGCCAACCCAGGCGCCAGGCTCTTCTTCAGCGGAAGTTGCAGAAGGCGGATTCCCGCCGGATGAGCCGGTTTCAGCTTCTTCCGCCAATAAAGGGAAGAATCATTCCCGTAACGAACCCCTATACATAGCCGTTGCATCCGGTCAGGCGAATAATTCCTCCGGCATGCTGCCCTCACTCCTCCAGCAGCCTCGGCAGCTGCCTGCCTGGTCTGTTGCGCTTGGAATGAAGCGCTCGGGCAAATGGCTGCTATGGAGCAAGGATATGGAGCGATTATACGGACTGCACCGCAATGATCAAGGGGCTATCGCCATTCAGCCTTATGAAGGAGCAGCAGGAGAATGTAATTGTGAACCCGCGAGCAGCTCGGCGCTTAAGCGGGGGGCGGAACGATGGGCGAACTTGCAGGTCGAAACGGCGGTTCTGCAGGAGGCGGCCAACAGGTATAAGGCCAGGCATGACCAGCTGCCGAAGAGCTTGAATGATCTGACACAACCGTATCCTGACAATTGGCTGTCGGGACGCTCCAAGGCGATGGAGGACATGTTCGGGGCTCTGATGAAGCAGCAGTCGCAGGGAGCAGGCGGACAAGGGAATCAACAAGGGCACATGACAGAAGAGCCGGGGTACTGGGGAACTTCACCGAAAGGCGATCCTTTTTTTGAGCAGCCGCTTCAGGTTATCATTGATCGCAAGCATCATCGTCTTGCCGTTGTAAGCGGCTCTGTCCTGCTGCGTAATTATGCTGTCGGGCTAGGCGGAGCGAAGACGCCGCTGGGCGATTTTCATATCAGTGATAAGGTTGTGAATCCGAACGGGACCACGAAGGGTCCCTATGGCACGCGGGGAATGCAGCTTTCCGATACGTTATACGCTATACACGGCACTGAAGATGTGGACAGCATTGGAGCGAATGAATCCGAGGGGTGTATTCGAATGCTCAAGCAAGATGTGGAAGAGCTGTTTGACATGATTCCGATGGGGACAGCCGTGAAAATCCGGGAAGGGGTCCTTCCTGAAGAACTGTGGACGCCGAAAGAGCGCTTTAAGCTCAAGCATTCCCAGGGTCAGACTAACCCCGGCAAGGTGTACCACTGGCTGGATTAAGGCTGGGCAATAACAATCAGAACGATAATCAGGATAATAAGAAGAGCGATGCCGGAGCCGATCCATACGAGGGCCTTCTTATTAACCTCTTCTTTTTTCTGCTGCAAAGTTGGAGGTTTACGTTTGGCTGACATGGTCTTTCCCCTCTTTCTCTTATAATCGCGAAAATATTTATACAACCTTCTATTATTGTATAAGGTTTGTCCTAAAATTACCATATCACTTCCTCATTAGTCGATAGCCTGGTTTATGCTGAAGAACTTTCTTTTTGTAGACAGAAACGGATAAACTGAAGGATAGAGAAATAACTGGATGAGAGGAAGAGTGGATGTGCTGTACCGCAACATAGGCAAACCTATATTTTTTAAACTGGATCCCGAAAAGGCTCACCACCTTGTCGTTGGCGGGCTTGGACGTGCCTCCGGCGTGGTCGGCGCAGACGCTGTCATGCGGGGGATGTACGGTGTTAGCGAAACACCGGATTTGGCTGTGGACCTGTTCGGGCTTCATTTCCCGACACCGGTCGGACTTGCCGCCGGGTTGGATAAAAATGCACAGGCCGTCAAAGGATTCTCCTCCATCGGCTTCGGATTTATGGAAGTAGGCACGGTGACCCCGAAGGGACAACCGGGCAATGAACAGCCGCGATTGTTCCGGCTTCCTCCGGATGAGGCGCTCATCAATCGGATGGGCTTCAACAACGAAGGTGCAGAGGCGATGGCAAAGAGGCTGTCAGCACTCAAGGAACGCCGTATTCCGGTTGCCGTGAATATCGGGAAGAACAAAGCGACTCCGAACGAGAAAGCCAACGGTGATTACGAAGCTTGCATCCAAGCTTTATTTCCGTATGGTGACTTTTTTGTTGTCAATATCAGCTCACCCAATACGCCGGACTTGCGCAGCCTTCAGCATGGAAGCGAATTGGCATCTTTGCTGGAAGCCGTTAAGAACGAAATGTCACGGCAAGCCCAAATCCATGGAGGCGATAAGGCCGTTCTGGTGAAGATTGCGCCGGATGTAAGTGATGCCGAACTGGAGTTCATGGTGGATACGATTAGCACAAGCGGCGTTTCGGGTATTATCGCAACAAATACAACGCTTTCCCGGGAGGGTCTGACTCACGGTCATGCCAAGGAAACCGGCGGCCTTAGCGGGAAGCCGCTGCGTGAGCGCTCTACAGAGATTGTATCCCGCATTTATAAGCAGACGGGCGGTTCGCTTCCGATTATCGGGTCTGGCGGGATTTTTACGGCGAGAGATGCATATGACAAAATACGCGCAGGCGCAAGCCTGGTGGAGATTTATACAGCACTTATCTATGAAGGGCCTGAGGTGAACCGCAAGCTGCATTCCGGTCTTCGGGATCTGCTTGCACGGGATGGATTCAACCATATTTCCGAAGCCGTCGGGGCTAATCATCGGTAAAGGGGTTAAAGACAGGAGGCAAGGCGATGGACGTTAGAGACTGGGGGACATTTTTGCTTCCGTATGAGCAGACCGTTGAGGAATTGAAGGTCAAATTCAAGACGATGCGCTCCGAGCTGAAGAAGCGGGAGGAATACGCACCTATCGAATTCGTAACGGGTCGGGTCAAACGGATCTCGAGCATACTGGACAAGGCGAAGCGCCTCAATGTGCCGATGGACGAGTTGGAAACCGGGATTGAGGATATCGCAGGCATTCGAATCATGTGTCAGTTCGTGGAGGATATCCGGCGGGTTGCCGAATACATCCGGGCACGGAAGGACTTGACCGTATTATTTGAGAAAGATTATATTACCAACTTCAAAGAAAGCGGCTATCGTAGCTTTCATATGATTATCGAGTACCCGGTGCAAACTGCCCTGGGACAAAAGAAAGTTCTTGCCGAAATCCAGGTCCGCACATTGGCCATGAACTTCTGGGCGACGATTGAGCATTCGCTCAGCTACAAGTACCGGGAAAGCCTTCCGGATGATATCCGGGCACGGCTGAAGAAGGCCGGAGAAGCAGCCAACACGCTGGATACGGAGATGTCGAGCATCCGCGAGGATATTTTGGAGGCACAGCGCAAGTTCGAGGATGACTCGAATATTACGACGCAGGTGCTGAATGCGATTCACAAGCTGTATTTCTTTCATCTGGTTAATGAGGCGATTGCATTTCAGAGCCGGTTTAACGTGATTTGGCAAAATCACGACATGGATGCGATGAAGGTACTGCTCGACGAGGTCAAAGAGCTGCTCTCCGAAGCGAAGAAGAAAGTAAACGAACATGAGTTATGAACCGTTATACGTAGCTTACCTGGTATATTTCAACCGCGATCAGGATTATTTCGAATGTCATGAGGTGCTTGAGGAGCTGTGGCTTGAGCAGGACCGCGATCCAAGATATAAGGGACTGCTGCAAGTGGCTGTGGGGCTCTTTCATTTTCGGAACAACAATGTAAGAGGAGCGTACAAGATGTTCACCAGCGCCGTATCCTGGCTTGAGGTGTATCCTGAGGATGAACTGGGAATCTCCCTTGGGAAGCTGGTGAGTGAGGTGCGCCGTTATGCCAAGCAGCTGTCATCCTATGACGCTCATCCTTTTCCCTATAGGGATCTGACCATAGAAATTGGGGATACTGAGCTTAGGCAGGCGGTTGAGATGGCTTCGGAGAATATAAAACCCAACATTCCGCAGCGGCGAAAGCCGGAACGGTCACATTCCCATTGAATGGGAAGTGCCAAGGGGAAACAAGGTGAAAAAAAGAGCTGCCCGTCTGTAGAGTGATCTACTCCGGGCAGCTCTTTTATGCGGAAATGCAGCGATCAGGATTCGGTGCCTTTGTATTTGTTATCGATGAACTCTTTGATCTCCTCGACGGATTTTCCTTCATCATGAAGCCGCTTGGCATCCTGCAGCTCGGTCAGACAGATGCCGCATTGGGCGCCATGGTCCGTCCATTTGACTTCGCCGTCCTTGCTCTCGGCGATGAAGCAGCGGTGGAGGGAATCGTGATAGCCGGTTTCCTCATCCATACAGCCGCAATAACATTTGATATCCTTGATGATGTCCTCTAATTCGGCGACCGTGGCATAGGTTGCTTGCGTATTGTCGGTATAACTCGACAGGAATTCCGGCATGACCGTCAGGCTCGCAGTTGTCTCGTATCGTTCAGAATCGGCGCCGTGCTGATGCCCCACAGCGGATTCTTTGCCGCCGCAAGCGGTAAGCAGCATGCCTGAAATGACGAAGGTAAAGAGTATAGCGCGAGTGCGGTTCATGGCGTCACGCTCCCCTTGTATTTATCAAGGAATTGCTTGAAGTCATCCACCGAGTAGCCTTCACTGGAGCCTTCCGGCTTCAATCCGCCAATCATGCGTTCTTTCTCCACACCGTTCTCATAGTAGACAAGCGTTGGGGTGAACTCAATGTTGTATTCCCTCCAGCCTTCCTGGTACTCACGGAGGTTATACTGGTGCATCGTAATGCCGGCATCATCTGCTAAAGGCATCAATTCCGGGGTTGTCGCCCGGCAGTGCGGACAGTCGGAAGCAAAGAAGTATACGAAAAAGTTCTCTTTGTTGTCTACCTTGCTCTTCAGCTGATCCGGCAAAATAATTTGCTGGTAGTTCGGATCATTAAGGAGTTCCTGCGTGGCTGGGTTCAGGCTGGAGACCTTCTTACCGCCATACAATTCGCTTGCTTCTCCTTGACCGTTCAGGAAAAAGAGTGCAGCGACCAATACAATGAAGACTCCGCCAAAGGCGTATAACGCGGTGTATTTATTCTTTTTTTTGCGGTTCATGGATCCACCCCCTAATGATTAATAATAACAAGGACTTGTCCTTTTTAATGTAGTTTATTATACAATATTAAAAGTCGGAGCGGAACATGCGAAAGTCCGCTTCGGTAATGCGAAAATATCATTTAAACCGATACGATACAGAACAGGTAGGTACTTAGTATGGCATTACGTCTGCCTTCGCCGTTTCTGGCGAAGATGAAATCGCTGCTTGGCGAAAACTATGACAATTTTATGAAGTCGTATGAACAGCTTCCGTATGCAGGCATTCGGGTCAATACGCTGAAGATCAGCAGAGAGGAATTCCTGAAGGTATCGCCCTTTGAGCTGGAGCCCATTCCCTGGTGTTCTACCGGTTTTTATATTCGGGATGGGGAACGCCCGGGACGGCACCCTTACTATCATGCAGGGCTTTATTATATACAGGAGCCCAGCGCCATGGCGCCGGTTGAATTGCTGGGCGTTGCCCCTGGGGATATCGTGCTGGATCTGTGCGCAGCCCCTGGCGGCAAATCCACGCAAATTGCGGCCAAGCTGAAGGGGGAGGGAGTACTGGTCAGCAATGATCTTCATCCCGACCGGACGAAGGCGCTGGCCAAAAACCTGGAAATGTACGGCGTCCGGAACGCCGTCGTTCTTAATGAGGACCCGGAGCGGATTGCCGGGGCTTTCCCCCGATTTTTCACGAAAATATTAATTGATGCTCCCTGCTCCGGCGAAGGAATGTTCCGTAAAGACGAATCCATGCTGAAGTATTGGGAAGAATCGTCTCCCCTTAAATTTGCAGAGATGCAGCGGGAAATCTTGACGTCGGCTGCAAAAATGCTTACGCCTGGAGGTCGGCTCGTGTATTCCACCTGCACCTTCTCACCGGAGGAGAATGAGGGGATGATTGCGGAGTTTCTGAACAACCATCAGGATTTTCGCTTAGTCCCAGTGGAGCATTCGGACTATTTCTCCCCGGGTGAAACCAAGTGGCTGACAGGACAAGGGCACGTGGGGGACGACGTACTGATACAGCTGACCGGAACGGCCAGGTTGTGGCCGCATAAGGTGAAGGGTGAAGGGCATTTTATGGCTGTGCTTCAGCGGGAGGGCGAGCTGACTTCAGGGGATGACGAATCGAAACGGGCTGCCTTGATGCTGCAGGACCATTCGAACGACGGGACGCTTGCCGTCTCCTCCCGAACTGATAAACCGCGCGAGCGCAAAGGGAAACTGTCACTCCGGGAAGAAAAGATGGGGCAATCCGGGAAAAACAGTAAAAGCGGTAAAAGTGCTGCTCGTCAGCAGACATCACGCCGGGGCAGTGGGGATCGTCAGGCGGATTACATCTCAATCGATCCGTTTTATGACTTTATCCGCGAGCAGCTGCATGGAAGTCTGTCAGGATACCCTGTGTTGTATGGAAACCACGTGTATATATCTTCGCTGCCGGAAGATCGGCTGAAGCAACTGAAGGTGATCCGTCCTGGATGGTATATGGGACAACTGAAGAATGAACGGTTCGTGCCCGGTCATCCCCTGGCGACGGCGCTTCATCCGGAGGAGGCTGCAAGATATGTGAGTCTGTCCTCCGAGGACGGGGAAGCGGTACGTTATTTGAAAGGCGAAACCCTGTCGATCTCTGAGGAGCGCGTGGTATGCCGTCAGGGTGCTGAAGCTAAGGGTTATGTGTTAGTCTGTATAGACGGGTACTCAGCGGGATGGGGCAAATGGCAGGCAGGCATGCTGAAGAATGAGTATCCGGCAGGTTGGAGGTGGACATCGGTATGAGTGCAAAGGGAAGAACAACGCAAAGATTGGACAAGGTGCTCTCTAATCTGGGTTTCGGCTCACGTGCCGAGCTGAAGAAAATGGCCAAACAAGGAAGCATTGTTGTTAATGGCACGGTGATGAAAGATCCCGGCAAACATGTTGATCCTTATACGGACATCATTGAGTTTGAGGGTGAGACCATTCAATACCGGGAATACGTGTATATAATGCTGCACAAACCTCCGGGTGTCGTTTCGGCAACAGAAGACCTTCGGGATCGAACGGTGCTGGATCTTCTGGACAAGGATTATCTTGTCTTCGAGCCGTTCCCGGTGGGCAGACTGGATAAGGATACGGAAGGACTGCTGCTGCTGACAAACGACGGTAAATTGGCCCATGAACTACTGTCACCGCGAAAGCATATCCCCAAAACCTATGAAGCGATTGTAGAAGGCCGCGTCGGGGAAGAAGATGCCCGGCTGTTTGCTGCGGGGGTCACCCTGGATGACGGGTATGCTACCATGCCAGCGGAGCTGGTGATCCATTCCCATGAGGAACGGGATGACGGAGTCATTCTGTCGCGCATCTCACTGACGATTCATGAGGGAAAATTTCATCAGGTAAAGCGGATGTTCGAGGCGGTCGGCAAGAAGGTCGTGTATCTCAAAAGAGTCAGCATGGGTGAGCTTCGACTGGATAAAAGTCTCGAGATCGGGACATATCGGGAGCTGACCGAAGAAGAGCTGGCTTTGATTGGAAGAACAGCGTCATTATAGAGAAATAGATATTTAAAAGGATGGATGGAGAATGGCATACAAGTTGGTGGCACTGGATGTTGACGGAACGCTGCTGAACGATGATCATGAAATTACGGAAAAAACCAGAAACACCGTCATGGAAGCTGCAAAACAAGGGGTAGAAATTGTACTGTGCACAGGAAGAGGTCCGCTGAATTCGATTCCTTTTATGAAAAGTATGGGTCTTGGCGGTTATGTTATCAGTCATAACGGCGCGGCAACGGTCGAAGTGGAGACCCAGAAGATTGTGCATCAGTTCGGCATGGATCCCCTTCAGCTCGAGCCCTTCATGAAATACTGCCGTGAGCATGGCGTGCATTTTGACGTGAATACTGCATTTGAGATGTATGTGGACCAAGTGGAGGAGCTTGCTGGCCCTGTTCGGTTTATGTATGAAAACTACTTGATGCTGCCAAGCAACCTCCCGGCATGGGAGGAGCTGTCGGGCCCGGTGGTGAAACTTACGGCTTTCGGCGAGTCGGCCGATATGGACCGGGTTTACGGGGATTGGAGCAAGTGGAACCTTCCACTCAACATGCTGCGAAGCGGGGAGTTCTTTATCGATCTCATGCATCGTGATGCATCCAAAGGAAATGCGCTGAAGCAGCTGGCAGCCAATAGAGGTTATCAACAGGAAGAGGTGCTTGCCATCGGCAATTACTTTAATGATATCACGATGCTGACTTTTGCCGGTATGGGTATTGCGATGGATAATTCTCCTGTGGAAGTAAAGGCTGCTGCCAATGCGGTGACGACTTCAAATAACGAGGATGGCGTACACGAAGCGCTGGTAAAATACTGCTTGTCATAAATCGAATAGGCTAAACAATGAACCCCGCCACAGACACTTGAATCAAGTGCCTGTGGCGGGGTTTTTGTGTGGAATGGGTCTCTTCACAGAGTCCATTCGGAACCGAATGTCATGCATATCCTTCCAAATTTGGATTGACACCATTATGTTGGCATGCTATTTTTATGAATGAAAATGATAATCATTATCAATTATTTCGAGATGGAGAATACATCTGTTCATCGATTTGATCCAAGGGAGGCTGCTCATGCGTACAGAAGAAGAGCTGAAAATAGAAGATTACATGTTGGATTCGGACCGGAATGGAAAAACCAGCCTGGTTGAGATTAAGGAATATATAGATCGTCATTATAACGAAGCGTTATCCATTTCCCAATTGGCGCAGATGGCTAATATTTGTCCTAAATATTTTGTGGATCTGTTCAAGAAGACCTTTGGTCAGACGACCATTGATTACTTGACCGATGTGCGTATTAATCACGCGAAGCGCCATTTGGTTGAATCCGACGATCGGCTAAGAGATATTGCGCTGAAGGTCGGTTATAAGGATGAATTCTACTTCAGTCGTAAATTCAAGAAGAAGGTGGGCATGTCCCCGACGGAGTATGTCAGAAGTTCAAGACAGCTGATTGCGGCTTGCTCTTCGTCCATCATTGGGCAGCTGGTGGCACTGAATGTCATACCCGCGGCCGCGCCTCTTGACGCCAAGTGGACCCCGTACTACTACAATGCCTACAACTCGGAGATCAAGTCCCGGCTGAAACTTACGTCCCCCTACCCGGATAGCCGATTCGAAGAGAATATCGAGCAGTTATTTCGCGCAAAGCCTGATGTCATTATCGGTATGGATCATCTTGGTCCAGACGATATCAGCAAGCTGAAGCATATTGCTCCTACCTTGATCGTTTCATCCCGTGCAGGATGGAGGGATCAGCTTAGGACGATCGCCGCTTTTTTGAGCAAAGAAGAACAGGCGGCATTATGGATCGAGCAGTATGAACAGAGAGTCCGGTATGCTCGCTCGCAAATACGGCAAGTGGTTGGAAAAGAGAAGGTCATCGCGCTGCGGATATACGGCTCGAACCTCTATATATATGGTAACCGGGGGCTTGGGGAAGTGCTGTATCAGGATTTGCAGCTGATTGCTCCCTGCGCTTTGGATGCCAACCATAATCAGCCGATTTCGCTGGATGATCTGCTGGAGTGCAATCCTGACCGGATCCTGATTGCGGTATGCCCTGAAGCCGCCTCTCGACGCAGTTGGCTTGCGCTTCAGTATTCTGCCAAATGGCACAAACTCAGAGCCGTCGCTCAAGGTGGTGTATATATGATCTCGTCCGATCCCTGGTTTGAATATTCTGCGCTTGCGGTTACGAGAATGCTGGACGAGGCGCTGCTGCTGTTTACAGGAGATAGTCCAAATGGAGTTCTGGATAAATGCCATGGTGAATCTTTTGCCACATAATATATACTCGACTTAATTGAGAATCATTATCACAGGAGGAGATTGATTGTGGCAAAACGTGTGAACCGTGTAAAGGGTAGTTGGAGAATCAAAATATCAGCACTTGTGTGCTGTGTACTCGTCATAGGCTTGCTGTCAGGCTGTGGGGACAAGGGCGATTCCGGGACAGCGGATGGTGATCAGCAGGCAACAAAGAATGCAGCGACTGAAGTCTCTAATGCAGGAGAAGGCGGCGACAAATCGACAGAGGAAACGCAGACGCCTGATGAGGTGGCAGCTGCAGGGGAGGAACGGACGGTTACGGATGAACTTGGGCATGAAGTTAAAATTCCGGCCGACGTGAGTAAAGTATTCGCACCTAATATGGAGGATTCATTGTTGAAGCTGGGTGTGAAGCCTGTTGCACAGTGGGCTAACGGCAAGATCGGACATGCCTATTTGCAGGAGGAGCTGAATGGCATCCCTCTGATTGATTTTTCAGGAGGCTTGCCTTCACCGGAAGCGTTAATGTCCTATGAGCCGGATCTTATCGTACTGCATACAGAAACTTACGCAGCGGATGGAACTTATGAGAAATATGCCAAAATCGCGCCGACGTATGTGTTTAAGAATGCCTCCGGCAATGTTGAGAAGTCTCTGGCAACGCTGGGGGATCTGCTGGGGAAAGCTCCAGAGGCTGACGAAGCCCTGGCCAACTATAGGCAAAAAGCAAGCGAAGCGAAAGATAAGCTCAGTCAGGTGGTTGGGGACAAGAAGGTTGCCATTATTCGTTTTGCACCTAGAGGTGTCAGTCTGATGGGCGGAAATTATCTGTGCGGGTTCGTTATTCATCAGGATCTAGGGCTTGGCAAGTCCAAGCTTGTCGAGAACGAAAATGCGGCTAACATCTCATTAGAGATCCTTCCTCAGCTGGATGCGGACTATGTTTTTGTAATTAACGCTTATGATCAAGGAACCGAGCGCATGAAGGAAATGACGGAAAGCCAGATCTGGAAGAGCATGCCTGCTGTCAAGAATGGGCAGGTGTATGAAGCAAATAACGCTTACTGGCTTGGAAGTGGCCTCATTGCATACGAGAAAATCGTAGACGATGTCGTTCGCTCCATTACGGGTCAATAGGGAGGGCATCATGAGCAATCCTATACTCCAGCTGGATATGATGCGTCGCAGTGTCGAGCTGCCAAATGCAGAGCATTGGGTAAAACAGTCGAGTGCAGGGCATCGCCGCTATCGGATCATGGCCGCTCAGCCGATGGGGCAGGCTCCGCCGGCAGGGTATCCAGTCATCTATTTGTTAGACGGCAACAGCGTGTTCCATACGATGGTCGAAACCCTGCGTCTGCAGTGTCATCGGCCGGATAAAACGGGGATTCTGCCTGCTGTCATCGTCGGTATCGGTTATGACACGGAGGGGCAGTACGCCCCGGACCGGTTCTATGATTACACGCCTTTTCCCAATACGAAATTCAGGAACAAGTTTGATGGCAACTCGGTACCGGAACAGGGGGGAGCGGCTGAATTCCTGCAATTTATGGAGGAGGACGTGAAGCCGCAGATCGAAAGCGAGTTTAACATTGACCGTAATCGCCAGGCGATATTCGGCCATTCACTTGGCGGATTGTTCACGCTGTATGCCATGTTCAACAAACCGCAGGCATTCAGATATTACATTGCAGGGAGTCCTTCCATTCATTGGAATCAGGAGTATCTGCGTGAGATGGAACAGCGCTTTACCGAGCGTGTGAAGGAAGATCCGCTCCAGGTGCGGCTGATGCTTGGCGCGGGAGAACTGGAGAGGTCTCATGTGACTGGCAATTGCATAAGCGCTTGTCAGCTCGCAGAACGCTTGGCTCCTCTGTCGGGATACGGCATTCATGCTGAATTTAAGGAGTTTGAGAGCGAAGGGCATCTCTCCGTGCTGCCCGTCCTCATAAGCAAAGCCTTGAGGTTTGCGCTCAATCCTGATGACTAAGGAGTTGAATGATATGGAGTATGAAGGTATCCGAGGAAAAGTGGCACTCGTGACCGGGGCTGCCCAAGGTATTGGGGAGGCGGTGGCACGAGCTCTCGCTCAGCAAGGAGCCATTGTGGCGGCTTGCGATCAGAAGGAGGCTGAGCTGATCAGCCTCGCCGCTGATTTAAGCCAATCGGATGCGCTAGCAGCCGCTTATCAAGTCGATGTCGGTCACAGCGCCGATGTCGAAGCCGCTGTTGAGCGAATCGAGAGCGAGCTTGGTCCGATTGATATTCTCGTTAATGTTGCGGGTGTGCTGCGAATCGGCGGGATTGATTCACTGGATGACGAGGATTGGCAGACGCATTTTAACGTCAATACAAACGGCGTGTTCTACACGTCGCGTTCCGTTGTGCGGCGTATGGCGAGACGCAATAGAGGGGCTATCATAACGGTCGGATCGAATGCGTCCAAAGTTCCGCGTGCACAGATGTCTGCCTATGCTTCCTCCAAGGCAGCATCGACCATGTTCACGAAATGCCTGGCACTAGAATATGCCCGTCATCACATCCGATGCAATGTCGTTTCTCCCGGCTCTACCGATACAGAGATGCAGCGTTTGTTATGGAGGGGCGGTCAAGGGGCAGAGTCTGTCATTGAGGGTTCGCTTGAATCCTTTCGTGTCGGCATACCGCTGGGCAAAATCGCACTTCCTTCCGATATTGCGGATGCTGTTCTGTTTCTGGCATCCGATCAGGCAGGACATATTACGATGCAGGATTTATGCGTAGATGGCGGTGCGATTTTGGGCTGCTGAGGATTCTCGGATTGTACGAGATTCCAAAAAAAATATGGGTAGGCTCATAAGCAGAGAGGAGACTGTAATGTTACGCTATGATGCTCCAACCGCAGCCGAGGCTGCGAAACTTATGGAACAATATCGGTCGGGTTCGTCTTTCTTCTTCTCATCGCCGCGCAAGACGTTATTAACGCATGGAGAGTATTCGAAGCTGTCTATCCCCTCGGGAAACGACAACAGGTCGCTGCCGGAACGTGTAGCGGAGCTGTTGGGAGCAGCGAAGCAAGCGGGACGAACGGAAGCCGTGGTTGTAGGTGCCATCCCTTTTAACACATTGCAACCGGCAAACCTGTTTATCCCCCTTACAGCACAGTGGTATGACTCACTTCAATTCACAACGGGAGAAGCGCCCGAAAAACCGCAAATTTCCGGTTATGAAGTACAGCCTGTTCCGGGACCCGCGCAATTCAAGCAAGGCGTGGACCGTGTGCTGGAGCTGATCCGGCAAGATGTACTCCAGAAAGCCGTGCTTTCCCGAACATTATACATCCATCTTCCCCAGGCCTTGCAAATTCCTCAAATCTTGTATCACTTAGCATATTATCACGCTCATGGTTATACCTTTGCGGTTCCATTGCTGCCGGAATTATCGCTCTCCACCAGTCCTGATGCCATTGCATCGACACGAACGCTATTCGGTGCAAGTCCCGAGCTGCTCGTTACGAAGAAGGGGCTCCGGATTCAAGCTAATCCATTGGCCGGCTCTGCAGCGCGCAGTGAGGATCCGGTTGAAGATGAGCGGCGGGCGGCGGCGCTGCTGTCCTCCGCGAAGGACAGATACGAACATGCGGTTGTCATTGATGCGGTGGCAGCTGCTTTACAGCCTTATTGCAGCAAGCTGGACGTTCCCCCAGGCCCTTCGCTTATACAGACGAAGGCCATGTGGCATCTGTCTACTGAAATCAACGGCGTGCTGAAGGATGATGCGGTGACGTCACTGGATCTTGCCCTGGCAATGCATCCGACACCAGCGATATGCGGTACGCCCAGCAATGCGGCCCGGAATGTCATTCAAGAGATCGAGCCGTTTGATCGCGGCTTCTATTCGGGAGCCGTGGGCTGGTTGGATGCAAACGGGGACGGAGAGTGGGCTGTCACGATTCGCTGTGCGGAAACGGAAGGGCAATTCATGCGGGTATTTGCGGGGGCCGGCATTGTGACAGGCTCAGATGCAGATGCAGAGCTGGCCGAGACGTCAGCTAAATTCCGCACGATCCTGGCTGCTATGGGCTTGAACGAACAACAACCGATGACTCTGAAGGAGGAATAAGCCATGTTGGCAGGATGGAGGGCTTGGCCTGAGGAATTTGCGAACCGTTATCGCGCGGAAGGATGCTGGCAGGGAGAAACCTTCGGACAGCTGCTGCGGAAGCGGGCCGCAGCAGACGGGGAACGGATCGCAGTCGTGAGCGGTGATCAGCGGATCAGTTATGCGGAGCTGGACCATCGAGTGGACCGTTTGGCTGCCGGTTTTCTTAAACTCGGAATTAAGGCCGAGGATCGAATTATCGTTCAGCTCCCGAATATAGCGCAATTTTTCGATACGATATTCGCGCTGTTCCGGATCGGGGCGCTGCCTGTCTTTGCTTTGCCTGTTCATCGCAGGAGCGAAATCGTCTATTTATGCGGGTTCAGCGAGGCGGCTGCCTATATCATTACAGACAAGGACTCGGGATTTGATTACCGGGAATTAGCGTCTCAAGTCCAAGCATCGGTCCCATCGCTTCGTCATGTCATCGTGGCAGGCGACCCGGGTTCGGGGGCATTTACCTCCCTGGACGATTTGTATATAGATGACGCGAACGAAGTGTACGACCGGTTAGACGCGGAGGGTCCTGATTCTGGCGACGTTGCATTCTTGCAGCTGTCGGGAGGAACGACCGGGCTTCCAAAGCTCATTCCGCGCACGCATGACGATTATATATACAGCCTGCGCGTTAGTGCGGAAGTATGTGCTCTCCATAAGGAGAGCGTCTACTTGGCCGTACTTCCGGTCGCCCATAATTTTCCGCTCAGCTCGCCGGGCGTGCTGGGGACATTGTATGCGGGAGGTTGCGTGGTGCTTGCCCGTTCAGCCAGTCCCGATGTCGCATTTCCTCTAATAAGATCAGAGGCAGTGACGATTACGGCTGTCGTTCCGCCACTGGCCTTGATCTGGCTTGAGGCGGCTCAATCCCGTCATTATGATCTGTCTCATCTGCAGGTGCTGCAGGTTGGCGGGGCCAAATTCAGTGCCGAGGCAGCCAAGCGGGTGAAAAGGGTCCTGGGCTGCACGTTACAGCAAGTATACGGAATGGCGGAAGGCTTGGTGAATTATACCAGGCTGGATGATCCTGAAGAAATCACGGTGAATACACAGGGGCGACCGATGTCGCCGTTCGATGAAGTGCGGTTGGTCGATGAGGATGATGTTGAGGTACCTCCAGGTGAGGTAGGGGAGCTGCTGACACGAGGACCCTATACCATTCGCGGTTATTATAAAGCGGATAAACATAATGAGAGGGCATTTACGTCAGACGGCTTTTATCGTACGGGCGATCTTGCAAGCATGACGCCTTCCGGTTACTTGGTGATTGAAGGCCGTTCGAAGGATCAAATTAACCGTGGAGGCGATAAAGTAGCGGCAGAGGAGGTTGAGAATCATCTGCTTGCCCATCCGAACGTGCACGACGCAGCTGTGGTAGCCATGCCGGACGAGTTTCTTGGCGAGCGGACCTGTGCTTTTGTGATCGTGCATGATCCTGCCATCAGCGGTAATGAGCTGAAGGCTTTTCTTAGAAAAAGAGGGCTAGCCGCATATAAAATCCCCGATCGGGTGGAGTTTATGGAATCCTTCCCCCACACCGGGGTAGGCAAAGTGAGCAAAAAGAGTCTGCGTGAACTTGCGGCACAACAGCAGGATGAACGGGTGAACGTTTCAAAATAAACGAGAAAAGAGGAGATAGGATGGCACTTCCTAAGATATTACCTTATCCAATGCCTGTGGAGACAGATTTACCCAAGAACAAGGTGACGTGGACGGCGGACCCGAGTCGTGCCGTGCTGCTCATCCACGATATGCAGCAATATTTCGTTGATGCATTTACACCTGATCAATCTCCTGTCGTGGAGTTGATCGCCAATATTCAGAAGCTGCGTCTTTACTGTACAGAGCTGGAGATTCCGGTTATCTATTCCGCACAGCCTGGCGGCCAGGCGCCCGAGCAGCGCGGCCTGCTGCAGGATTTCTGGGGGTCCGGCATCGATGACGGACCCTATCAGAAAAAGTTCGTTGATGCGGTTGCGCCTGCTGAACAAGATATGCTCCTAACCAAATGGAGATACAGCGCATTCCAAAAAACGAATTTGCTGGAGATTTTGCGCGAGCAAGGGAGAGACCAGTTGATGATATGCGGCATCTATGCGCATATTGGCTGCTTGTTGACTGCCAGCGAGGCCTTTATGAAGGATATTCAGCCCTTCTTCATTGCGGATGCACTTGCGGATTTCTCGGAAGAGAAGCATCATCTGGCGCTTACCTACGCTGCAGAACGATGCGCTGTAACACTGACGACGGAACGCCTTGTCACCTCGCTGACCCAAGCTTACCGGCCCGAGTCTGAGGGGGTTGGATCGTTCGGCGGAGGAATGGATGAAAGGGTAGCTGTGGAAGAACAACCCCTGCTGACACTGCAAAGACTTCGAGATGAAGTGGCAGCCCTATTACAGGAGGAGTCTGCTAATCTGGGCGAAACCGACAATCTGATCGAATACTGGGGACTGGATTCCATTCGAATTATGAGTTTGACCGAGCGTTTGCGTCGCGACGGCATCGATATCAGCTTTGTGGAATTAGCTGAACATCCCACACTGGCCGATTGGTGGAAGCTGCTCTCAATCAAGATGAGTGTGTCGCCGCCTAATTATGATTACTATACGGTATAGAGGGAGGGGATTTATATGCTTGAGGAGAAGAGGGGGCGCTGGTCTCTGTCCGGAGCTCAGCTGGGTATTTGGTTTGCGCAGCAGCTTGATCCAGACAACCCGATATTCAACACAGCGGAATGCATTGAGATACGCGGTCCTGTAGATCAGACTCTATTCGAAACGGCTGTACGACAAGCGGTGGGGGAGGCGGAAGCCTTACACGTTCGCTTCGGTGAAGATGCGGACGGTCCTTGGCAGTATATCGTTCCTTCCCCGGAGTGGCAGCTTCAGGTTATCGATGTCAGCGGGCAGGATGACCCGGCTCATGCTGCCCAATGTTGGATGGAGCACGACCTTGCCCAGGTTGTAGATCTGAGCCGAGGGCCGTTGTTCACGGAGGCACTGCTCAAGCTGGCATCCGATCGCTACTATTGGTATCAGCGCATTCATCATATCGTAATCGACGGTTTCGGCGTATCGCTGCTGTTAAAAAAAGTTGCCCAGGTTTATACGGCATTAGCAGGCGGTGGATATTCTGAACCAGCTGCTTTTGGCCCATTTCGTACGATCCTGGAAGAAGATACGGCTTATCGCATGTCCCAACAGGTCGAGGCGGATCGTCAGTTCTGGCTGAAGCGCTTTGCTGATGAACCGGAGGTTGTCAGTTTAGGCGGCCACGCCCAGCGGTCTGCACGGAGCTTCCTGCGCCGATCTGCGCAGCTTCCCGAATCTGCGCTGCATCGCTGGCAGTCAACCGCTCAAGCAACAGGGACAAGCTGGCCGGACGTCGTTGCAGCTGCAGCGGCTCTGTACGTACATCGTATAACAGGGGCAAATGAGGTTGTGCTTGGCTTGCCGGTCATGTGTCGACTAGGCTCAGCCTCGATCCGTGTTCCAGGCATGATGATGAATTTGCTGCCGCTTCGCGTGTTTGTACGGCCCGTATATGAGTCTGATGGAGCTGCTGCAGCAGGTCGCAGCAGAGATTCGCGACATCAAGCGTCATCAACGCTACAGGCATCAGGACATTCGACGTGATCTCAAGCTGCTGGCGGATAACCGCAGGCTGTTCGGGCCGATGGTGAATGTGATGCCCTTTGTAGAGGATTTAAATTTTGGAGGATACGGCGGCAGTGTCCGCAATCTTGGCTCCGGTCCCGTGGATGATCTGTCATTGAACGTGTATGGTAGCATGGATGGGAACGGGCTGAGGATGGATATGGATGCCAATCCGTCCATTTACAGCGAAGAGGAGTTAGAGTCCCATTTACACCGCTATTTGTATCTGCTTGATAGTCTTGCAGACGCTGAACCGGCTGATCCTGTCGGAGGCTTGTCGATTATCCTGCCAGAAGAACGGGACAGAGTGCTCCTGGAGTGGAATGATACAGCGCGTCCATTACCGAGGCTAAGTATACCGGAATTGTTCGAAATGCAGGCCGCACGCACCCCGAAGGCGGAGGCGGTCGTATGTGAAGCGTTAACGCTTCGTTACGAGGAGCTGAACAGGGACGCTAATCGCCTGGCTCATATGCTTATTGCTCGCGGTGTAGGTCCTGACCGAATCGTTGCCCTATCGCTGCCGCGTTCTCTGGATATGGTTGTTGCGATTCTGGCTGTGCATAAGGCCGGAGCGGCCTATTTGCCGATAGATCCGGATTATCCGTCCGAACGGATCGCTTACATGCTTGAAGATGCGAAGCCGATGTGTCTGATTACGGCACAGGAGCTGGCTGAGGATTTTGGCAAAATGATAAGAACAGAAGCCATTGTAGCGTTGGATGCACCGGCCACCCTCCATGATCTGGAGCGACAGGCCGTTCATAATCCCGGAGATGACGACCGCATTAGCTCGCTGTTGCCGCTTCACCCTTCCTACGTCATCTACACCTCCGGTTCGACAGGGCGCCCCAAAGGGGTGATGCTCACTTTTGAAGGACTTGCCAATCTACTTCTGGATATGCAGGAGCACATTGAGATCGGTGAACAGGATCGCCTCCTGTCGGTTACTACCATTTCCTTCGATATCTCGGTGATGGAGGTGCTCCTGCCGCTGACATGCGGCTCGACACTCGACATTGTCATGAGGGATACCATTCTCGACGCACCGGCTCTTATTCGCAGAATCCATGAGACGGGCGCTACCATTATGCAGGCTACTCCGACGTTATGGCAGTCGATTGTTGCTTGCCGTCCCGGGAAGTTTAAGGGGCTGAAAGTCATTACAGGCGGCGAAGCCCTGCCGGTTGGACTTAAGCTTGCGCTTCAGGAACTGAACTGCGAAGTGAATAATCAGTATGGCCCGACCGAAACGACGATTTATTCAACGGCTGCCAAGCTTGACCATGAACGCGAGAAGCCATCCATAGGGGGGGCGATCTGGAACACGAGGTTATATGTGCTCGATACGTCACTCTCTCCGGCACCTCCTGGCGTAGCTGGCGAGCTGTACATTGCAGGATCCGGACTGGGCCGGGGCTACTTGGGCCGACCCGACCTGACCGCAGAACGGTTTGTGGCCGATCCCTTCGGTCCACCCGGATCCCGAATGTATAGAACAGGCGACCTCGCCAGATGGCTGCCGAACGGCTGGATTGATTATTTGGGGCGTGCCGATCATCAGATCAAGCTGAGCGGATTCCGTATCGAGACCGGAGAGATTGAGTCTGTGCTTGTCACTCATCCGGATGTGGAGCAGGCTGCCGTCATCGTTCGCGAGGATCGTGCAGGTGATCGCCGGCTAGTCGCTTACATCGTACCGGCATTATCAGCTTCATCTGGTTTGATAGATACAGCAGAACTGCGGCGCTACGCCTCCCTGAAACTGGCCGAATATATGGTGCCGTCTGTCATCGTAAGACTTGAGACCATGCCGTTAACTCCGAATAAGAAGGTGGATCGTAAAGCGCTGCCTGTGCCCGATCATCATGCGGCGATTGGCCGTATGCCGCGAACTCCGCAAGAGGAAATGCTCTGCAGAATTTTTGCTGAGGTGCTTGGCTTGCCCCGGGTAACGATAGATGATGATTTCTTCGCGCTTGGCGGTCATTCCTTGCTTGCCGGTAGGGTGATGGTTCGTGTCCGCGAGGCTTTCGGCGTAGAGCTGAGCATCGGAAGTTTGTTTGAAGCTTCAACAGCAGCGAGTCTGGTGAAGCGGCTTGACCATGCACAAGAGGCAAGACATGCGGTTCGCCCGGCTGAACGGTCAGAGCGTCTCCCGCTGTCGTTTGCCCAGCAGCGATTATGGTTCCTGTATCGACTGGAGGGGCCAAGCCCAACCTATAATATTCCGCTTGTGGCTCGCCTGTCGGGTACGCTGGATCTGGATGCATTGAAGTCGGCACTGGGGGATGTAGCCGCTCGGCATGAATCGCTGCGTACGATATACCCGGATGATCTGGGTGCTTCATATCAGTTTATCTTAGCCTTTGAGGAGGCAAGGCCTGAGCTGATTGTATCCGAAATAAGCGAAGCAGACCTGCCTGAGCGGTTAGCTGAGGCTGTCCGATACCGTTTCGAGTTAGCAAGCGAGATTTCCTTGCGCGTAGAGTTATTCAAGCTGGATGATGATGAATATGTTCTTCTGCTGCTGCTGCATCATATTGCAGGAGATGGCTGGTCGCTAACCCCGTTAACACGGGATCTGTCCCACGCCTATGCGGCACGGTGCCAGAGGAGTACCCCTGGGTTGCCTCCGCTTCCAGTTCAATATGCAGACTATGCGATCTGGCAGGAAGAGCTGCTTGGCAGCTCAGGAGACGAGAGCAGTCTGATCAATCGCCAGCTGGATTATTGGAGAGGCGCACTTCGCGGCTTGCCGGAGCAATTGGATCTGCCAACCGATTATCCAAGACCGGCAGTGGCCAGTTATCAGGGAGGAAGCGTGTCGTTTCCGATTACGCGCGAGCTGCATCAACAGTTAAATGCGCTGGGGCAGAACAACAGGGCTACTTTATTTATGATATTTCAGTCTGCCATGGCGGCACTGTTCACCAACCTCGGCGCGGGAACGGACATCCCGATCGGCAGTCCTGTCTCGGGCCGGAACGACGACAATTTGGACAACCTGATCGGCTTCTTCATTAATACGCTTGTGTTTCGTGTCGATACCTCAGATGATCCGTCATTCACTGAACTGCTGCAACGCGTACGGGAGATGAGCCTGGCTGCGTTCGAGCATCAGGACGTGCCGTTCGAACGCCTAGTAGAGGCACTGAACCCACCGCGTTCCCGGGCACGGCACCCGCTCTTCCAGGTGATGCTGGTTCTGCAGAATACACCGGAAGCCTCGCTTGATCTGCCTGGAATTACGTCCAGCTTGCAGCTGCAAAGCGTGGGTACGGCGAAGTTTGACTTAACGTTCGAGTTGACCGAGCGCCGGGATGCAAACGGCGAGCCTGACGGATTGGACGGATGGATCGAATTCAGCACAGACTTGTTCAAACATAGTTCTGTGGAAGTGATGGCGGAACGGTTTGTGCGTGTGTTGGAGAGTGCTGTCATTGAACCAAGTAAATCAATCAGCAAACTTGATATTTTGACTGAACAAGAACGTGAGGAAATGAGACAGCAGTGGAGCACTCCGCTGCCTGTCTCGAAGCAGGCTACCATACCCCAGCAGTTTGAAGCACAGGTAGGCCGCTCGCCTCTTTCGACAGCCATCGTCTATGATGGCGAATCGCTGAGTTATGAGGAGCTGAACGAGCGTGCGAACCAGCTTGCTCATATGTTAATCGCGTCAGGTGTCGGTACGGAACAGATTGTGGCTCTGGCACTCCCGCGTTCTATCGAAATGGTGATTGGTATTCTGGCTGCACTCAAGGCGGGAGCCGCATATCTGCCGCTGGATCCGGAATATCCGGCGGATCGACTGGCTTATATGATGGAGCATGCTTCTCCAGTATGTCTCCTGGCAAGTGTTCAGGTGATGGATCAGCTCCCGAATTCAGCAAGTGTGCAGCGTATTGTAATCGATGAGCCTGAGCAGGCTCTGCGACTGCAGCGCTATTCCAAGCAGAATCCAAGCGATCTTGAGCGACACCGGCCGCTTATGCCGCAAAGTGCGGCCTACATCATCTATACATCCGGATCTACGGGCAAGCCCAAGGGTGTGCTTGTACCGCATCAGAATGTCATCCGGTTATTTACGTCTACTGAGCATTGGTTTCATTTTGATGAGACGGATGTGTGGACTTTGTTCCACTCCTATGCCTTTGATTTCTCGGTATGGGAAATATGGGGACCGTTGTTGTACGGCGGGCTACTTGTAGTTGTTCCCCATACGATCAGCAGGTCGCCGGATGAAATGCTAAGCTTGCTGTCCCAAGAAGGCGTAACGGTGCTGAACCAGACTCCATCGGCGTTCTATCAATTGATACAGGCGGATCGGGAGCAACCGGAGACGGGAAGGAATTTGGCGCTAAGGTACGTTGTATTCGGCGGCGAGGCTTTGGAGCTTGGGCGGCTGGACGACTGGTACCAGCTTCATGCTGATGATGCCCCGCGCCTTGTTAATATGTACGGCATAACGGAGACGACCGTTCATGTCAGCTATTTGGAGCTGAACCGATATAGCGCGATGCCGGGAGCTAGCAGCCTCATCGGAGAATCCATCCCGGATCTTCGGGTATATGTGCTGGATTCCAAACTCCAGCCCGTTCCGTATGGCGTAACCGGCGAGATGTACGTCGCGGGGGCGGGGCTGGCACGTGGTTATTGGGGGCGTCCCGACTTGACAGCCGATCGGTTTGTTGCAGATCCTTATGGTCCCCCAGGTACGAGAATGTATCGGACCGGAGATTTGGCAAAGCGATTTGCCGATGGCACACTGGATTACTTGGGACGTTCTGATCATCAGGTCAAAATACGCGGCTTCCGCATTGAGTTAGGGGAAATTGAATCGGTTCTGATACGCCATGCTGACGTCGCCCAGGTTGCCGTTATCGTGCGTGAAGATCAGCCCGGAGATAAACGGCTTGTCGCCTATGTCGTCAGCCATTCCAATGAGACGTCCTCGGGTGCAGAGCTGCGCCGTTATGCCGCTTCCCTGCTGCCTGACTACATGGTTCCGTGGGCGATCCTATTCATGGACAAGCTGCCGCTTACGCCCAACGGCAAGCTGGATCGCAAGGGGCTGCCAGCCCCGGATATAACGTCTGATGCAGACGGTCGTAATCCGAGAACTCCGCAGGAAGAAGTGTTATGCGAGTTGTTTGCCGAAATATTGGGTGCCAAGAGGGTTGGCATTGACGACAGCTTCTTTGAGCTCGGCGGCCATTCCTTGCTGGCCGTTCGATTGATCAGCCGTGTTCGTGAAGCGCTGGGGAAAGAATTAAGCATTGCAGCTTTGTTCGAAGCACCCACGGTTGCGGGGCTTGTTGACAAGCTCGAGATGGGTGGCGGGAACAGCGCGCTGCAGGTCGTTCTTCCGCTTCGGACACACGGTAATCAAATCCCGCTGTTCTGTGTGCATCCGGCCGGGGGATTGAGCTGGTGTTACGCCGGCTTGATGAAGCATCTTGGCATGAACTATCCGATTTACGGCTTGCAGGCAAGGGGGATCGCCCAAGCGGAGGAGCTGCCGCAATCTTTGGAAGAGATGACGGCAGATTATATCCGCCACATACGTTCCATTCAACCAACGGGACCTTACCGGCTGCTTGGCTGGTCCTTAGGCGGTAACGTCGCTCAGTCCATTGCGGTACAGCTGCAGGAAGCGGGCGAAGACATCGAGTTACTCGCCATACTGGACGCTTATCCCAGTCATTATTTGCCGATCAAGGATGATCCCGATGAAGACGAGGCTTTGACCGCGCTGCTCGCTCTTGGCGGTTTTGACAGGGAAAGTATTGAGGAGGGGCTCGGCGACACGCCATTAACCATTGCGACGGCGCTTGAATTATTGCGTAACGAGAGCAGTGCACTGGCATCCCTTGAAGAAGAAACGATGATGAATCTGAAAACGACCTATGAGAATTCGGTTCAATTGTTGAAGGCCTACGTTCCGAAGCGATTCGAGGGGGATATGTTATTCTTCCATTCCACCATCATTCCCGATTGGTTCGATCCCATTGATCCGGAGATGTGGAACCCTTATGTGGGCGGAGTGATCGAGCGGCATGATATCGAATGCCGGCATAAGGATTTATGCCAGCCGGGTCCGCTTGATTATATCGGCAAGTGTATTCTAGGCAAGCTGGAGGCAGCTGCACATCAAAAGCAGACAACTGATGACGGGAGGGAGCTAATTTATGACAAATCCTTTTGAACAAGCCGATGGCAAATATGTCGTATTGATGAATCATGAGGGACAATATTCGCTTTGGCCGGCTTTCGCGGCTATTCCAGATGGCTGGACTCAAGCGCTGGGGCTTAGCACACGAGAAGAGTGCATGACCTACATCAACGAAAACTGGGTCGATTTACGGCCGCGGAGTTTATATGCGAATGCCGGATCGGCACCGGAAAACAGGCCATGAGCCGTTGGATGAATCCGAAAAAGGTATTATGCATCGTCTATGTGGCAGCGATGTTTGTTGTTGCTATGGACGCCACCGTACTGAACGTTGCACTTCAGACGATCAGTCAGGAGCTTGATGTACCGCCAGCGGCTTCGGGTATTCTGAACGTCGGTTACTTGGTCAGCCTCGCCATCGTTCTGCCGATGGCGGGCTGGCTTGGCGACAAGTGGGGGACGAAGCGGACGTTTCTGCTGGCGCTGGCCATATTTACCGGAGCGTCCGCATTATGCAGTTTTGCCGACAGCTTAACGTCCCTGACGTTATTCAGGGTAATTCAAGGCATCGGCGGAGGTTTACTGACACCGGTCGGCATGGCGATGCTGTTCCGTACATTTCCTCCGCAGGAGCGTGCAAAAGTCTCCCGTTCACTCATTCTGCCGATTGCAATAGCACCAGCAATCGGACCGATTGTGAGCGGTTTGATGGTTGAGCATTTTACTTGGCGGTGGATCTTCTATGTGAACTTGCCAATTGGAATTCCAGCGCTATTGTTCGGGCTGTTCTGGTTGAAGGAACATAAAGAACCGAATGCGGGCAGATTGGACGTACCCGGTTTTCTTCTGTCCGCGCCGGGTCTTGCGCTGCTTATGTACGCGCTCAGCCAGGGACCGCTTCATGGATGGAATGCCCCGCGGGTATGGATCGCAGGACTGGCAGGCATGATATTGCTTGCTGCATTGGTCAAGGTAGAACTGAGCGTCAAGCAGCCGCTGCTGGATCTGCGACTGCTTGGCAACCGCTTGTTCCGAACGACGGGCTTCATTGCGATGTGCGCTTCCGCAGGGCTGCTAGGCATGCTGTATGTATTCCCTTTAATGTATCAGAACGCATTGCATGTCTCAGCGCTGGAAACGGGGCTGACCACGTTCCCTGAAGCCATCGGTCTCATGATTGCCTCACAGCTCGTGCCCTGGACGTATCCCAGGCTTGGTCCGAGACGCGTCATTATCATGGGACTCTTGGCAACGTCGCTTATCCTCATCCTGCTCAGCATGGTGGACGCAAACACAAATCCGTGGTTTATCCGCTGCTTGCTGTTTGGCGTGGGCATTTTCCTGGGCCAAACCGTCGGATCTGTACAGATTGCTGCCTTCGCTACCATTCCGCCAACCTCAATGGGGCGGGCTTCGACTTGGTTCACCGTGCAGAACAGGCTGGGCCCTGCAATCGGCTTGGCTGTGCTGTCTGGCATCCTGGCGGCTGTCGGTACGGGAAGTGTGAACGCAGCAGGGGACATGGAGCCGAATCTGATGGCTTACCGGGCGGCATTGCTTGGAGCAGCAGGATTCCTGCTCATCGGTGTCGGTTTTGCGTGCTGGATTCGGGATTCGGATGCCGCGGCTACGATTCGCAAGCCCGTTGCTTCGAAGCCGGTGAAAGAACAGGCATCTCCGGTTGAAAGTTAAAACAAGATAAAAGTATTTTAGGGTTAGTGATGTTAAGCTCGAGCAGATCGTGTGCAAATGTTAATGATGAGAGCGGCCTTGGTAAGTTGGACAAGGTGGCTTTTTATCATTGATTGTACATCGTATGGACTTCTCCTCATCCGCACGATGCGTGGTTTTGGGGCATGCTTGGATGGCTGTCGACCATTGTTACTCTTTCGATTCAAGAGATAAGATCAGCAAGCTATCTGCATAAAATCTTTAATTAAAGATTCTTTGACTTGACTTATAATCAGTTAACTGATAAATTGATAATAAGATAAAGCAACAGCAGCATGGAGGAGGGATGGGATGATATGGCGATGAACTTGATGACTCGGGGAACTCGGTTACGATTATTTCTATCCGCCCAGAACGCAGCTAAAGCTTGCAGAAGCGGTAATCCATGCCCAAGGTAGGCATGAGCTGGATTAGAAATTGCATATCCCTTAACCTCATGAAAGCTCGGATGCTGACTAAAGAATAAACGGTATACAAACAGTGGAATACGAAAATCATATGTTATCAATGTGAAAATTAAATCGTCCTAATATGTGCCATGACGCCGTGGCGGGCGTTATAGATCGGTGTCGTAATGGATATATATTTTTTTACAACATCACTTAATTAGTTAATTGAAAGAGGTGGGAATTGTTATGCATCACATTCCAGGGCATCATCATATATCCATGCTCACGAAGAACGCTCCGTTAAATCATGAGTTTTATCATAAGAAATTGGGTTTGCGCAGAGTAAAGAAGACAGTCAATCAGGACAATCCTTCCATGTACCATTTGTTTTATGGGGATTTAACTGGAAGTGCCGGGACCGAGCTATCTTTCTTCGAAATGCCTGCTGCAGGCAGAACGGTCCGCGGCACCAATGCGATTACGCAAATCGGGCTGCTTGTTCCCTCCTCAGATAGTCTGAAGTATTGGAAACAGCGGTTTGAACAATATGAAGTTACCCATGGTGACATGACCGAGTACGCAGGCAGAGAAGCGCTTCCATTCGATGATCCGGAAGGACTTCGCCTCATTCTGATTAACCATGACGGTGCCGAGGTACCGGCTGGTTGGGCAGCTTGGGAAGATTCCACGGTTGAACAGGAGCACCGCATTCTGGGAATGGGGCCGGTTGAGATGACCGTACGCAATCTCGGAAAAATGGCGGCAACACTCACGGAAGTTCTTGGATATACCGAAGTTTCACGTTCGGAACATGAAGCGATATACCAGTCCGTTGAAGGGCAGGCGCTTGGTGAGATTGTAGTTAAGCAGCAGGATGGGCCAAGCGAAAGACCAGGACGGGGCAGCGTACACCATCTGGCGATCCGTGTAAACAACGAGGAGGAGCTCGCTTATTGGAATGAGGCTGTCATAGAACGGGGGTTCCAGTCGACGGGAATCATCGACCGCTTTTATTTCAAGAGTCTGTATTTTCGCGAAGCGAACGGCATCTTATTTGAAATCGCGACGGACGGACCGGGCTTCACAGCAGATTCCAGCGTAGAAGAGCTGGGCAAGCGGCTGGACCTGCCGCCATTCTTAGAGGGCAAACGTGCTGAAATTGAAGCAAAACTGACACCATTAGATTCATAAAGGAGGCACCACATCATGAAAGAATATCGTATTGATCCGGATAAAGGACTCGAAATCGGCATTTATTCCATCGGTGAGCATATGATCAATCCGCTGACCGGAACCCGCATTAGCGCTGAACAACGTATACATGAACTCATCGAGGCAGCGAAGCTGGCGGATGAAGCCGGATTGGACGTAGTTGCGGTAGGGGAAAGCCATCAGACTTATTTCACCACGCAAGCACATACGGTCATACTGGGCGCGATTGCCCAGGCAACAAAGAATATAAAAATCGCAAGCTCGGCCACGGTGCTGAGCACATCGGATCCGGTGCGTGTGTACGAGGATTTTGCTACGCTTGACCTGATCTCGAAGGGTCGTGCCGAAATTGTAGCCGGTCGCGGTTCACGTGTTGGGGCGTACAGCCTGCTTGGTTATGACGTGCGTGATTACGAGGAATTGTTTGAGGAAAAGATGGAGCTTCTGCTCAAAATCAATGCGGAAGAAACCGTAACCTGGGAGGGGCAGTTCCGTGCGCCGCTGAACCATGCGGCTATACTTCCGCAGCCTCAATCCGGAAGATTGCCGATCTGGCGCGCCGTCGGAGGACCGCCCGCGAGTGCAATCAAAGCAGGTTATGCCGGGGTTCCGATGATGCTGACCACGCTGGGCGGCCCGGCCAGGAACTTTAAGCTTGCGGTTGATGCGTACCGTGAAGCGCTGCAGCGCAGCGGATATGACCCTGCTCTGCTTCCGATAGCAACCACCGGCTTGTTATATACGGCAGAGAACTCGCAGGATGCGCTTCGTGAATATTATCCGCATATTAATTCCGGCATGATGGCGCTCAAAGGCGGCGGTTATCCGAAGGCGCAATTCGCACAGTCAACGGATCACCGTGATGCGCTGATGATCGGGAGTCCGCAGCAGATCATTGAGAAAATGCTCTATCAACATGAGCTGTACGGACAACAGCGCTTCTTGGCGCAGATCGACTTTGGCGGACTGCCATTTGATAAAATCGCCAAAAACATTGAGCTTATTGCTACGGTCATAGCACCGGCGATCCGAAAGCATACGGCTAAAACAAAGGAGAATATCGGATGAAAATTGTAGGAATCGCCGGCTCGAACGTCGGCACCAAAACCAAAACGGCGATGGACTATACTTTGAATGCAGCCCGCGCTCAATATCCGAATGCCGAGATTACTTTGCTGGATTTGGCGGAATACACCATCGTGTTTGGGGATGGAAGGGATTATCGCGAGTATGATGGAGATACGAAATATGTGGCCGAAACGATTATGGAGGCAGACGCAATCATCATCGGAACGCCTACTTTCCAAGCTTCGATTCCGGCAACGCTTAAAAATATCTTTGACTTATTGCCAGTGAACGCATTTCGCGGCAAGGTGGTCAGCATGCTGGCGACAGCAGGATCAGCCCGGCATTTTCTGATGATAGAGCAGCAGTTAAAGCCGATTCTGTCTTATATGAAGGCACATATCATACCAACCTACGTGTTTATCGAGGAAAAGGATTTTCACCGCAATGAAATCGTAAATGACGATATTCTCTTTCGGATTGATCGGCTGGTGGAAGATACGGTAATGCATCTGAACGTGCTGACAGCCATTCAGGAAGCCAAAGATGCAGCCTATGATTTTTGATAAGATGAAGACACACAATAGATAAGGTAAGATGAACAAGGGGTTATCCTCTGCGTAATTGCAGAAAGGATAACCCCTTTGTTGGTGTTCCGTTGGACTTAAGATATCGGGAGATAATCATTCAGGCTCAGCGAACCGTGTCATTCTTGCAGTTCGTTGAATCAGAATATCACTTCGGATTCCGCAGGCCTTTAGGCAGATGATTCTTAAGCTGACCGCCGCTGGATTTGCCCCAGCCGATGGGGAGTCCATCTGTAGTCACTAAAGTCCACCCCCGGTATTCGGAAGGAATCGAAAGCACCTCTCCCCGCAGATAGGCGGCTACTTCCGCCGAATCTGAGGCCAGATCCCAGCTTCTCGCAGCTTGGTCGCGTTTCAAGGACATAGCAAGGGCATGTGCGGGCTCGATCCGGTTCTTCTTCAGATGCGCCAGGTGAAGTCCTGCACGGGGCATCTTCAGTCCCTTAAGCTGCTGGTCATTCCAATCCCAGCCTTCGCTGACCGGGAGCCAGTACAGCTCCTCGCCAAACAAGATCGGTCTGCCGCCGCTAAGCTCAAAGCCGGGGATGTCCTGCTTCGCCCAGTCCAGAAACGCGTCCAACGCGGACTGCGCAGGGGGTTGATTGCCGCTCTGTCTTGATTTAGCCGGAAGTTTGCTGTTTGTTGACAACGACTCCATGTTCTGACTTACAACTCCGGCAGCCGATTTGGTCAAGACGGCAACAAAATGCCCCTCGCCGCGTTCCAGATGCGGCCATAAACGCTTCATTTCTCTCAGTTCCATGTCGGGATACTGCTTGAGAATACGCCCGACCATTTCCTCGTTCTCGGCTTTATTGAATGTACAGGTGGAATAAGCCAGCGTTCCTCCGGGTTTGAGCATGTGGTAGGCCTCCTGGACAATGTCCCACTGCCGGGAAGCACACAGTTCCACATGATCGTGGGACCATTCGGCAATGGCTGCGGCGTCCTTTCGAAACATGCCTTCACCGGAGCATGGAGCATCAAGCATGATCCGGTCAAAGCAGGCAACGAAACGGCGGGATAGCTGGTCCGGGGCCGCACTCGTAACAACAGTATTCTTAATGCCCATACGCTCCACGTTCTCGGCCAGGATCCGTGCCCGTTCGGGGTGGATTTCGTTAGAAACGAGCAGCCCTTGCCCCATCATCTTGGACGCAATATGGCTTGTCTTACCGCCGGGAGCCGCTGCAAGATCCAGGATGGTCTCCCCGGGCTGAGGATCCAGCAGTTCTACTGCGGACATTGCAGAGGGCTCCTGAATATAATATAGTCCGGCGGCATGGTAGGGGTGCTTGCCTGGACGCTCGTTATCATCATAATAATATCCGCTGTCACACCAAGGCACCGCTGTCAGGTGGAATTGGCGAATCAGGTTCTTTAGGTTGTCTGCGTCATGAACCGCTTTCAGCCGGTTTAGGCGCAGTCCATGGGTGCGGGGCGAATCGTAGCTGTCCCAGAAGTCATATGAAGCATCTCCGAGTATTTCATTCATACTGGTAACATAGCCTACAGGCAATAGTTCCTTTCTCATTCGTTAAATAGCTCCTTCTATAGAATAAATAAATAGCATCTTGAAGTGTAAAGGCAAAAAAACTCCTGTTCAGAGTTGATCGTTCTCTGGCTTTAAGGAATCGGTCATTAGTTTATCACGTTGTTGCGGTACTAGTAAAGAAATGTCAAGCTAAAAAAGGGCTGCCCTCTATACGAAGAGGGCAGCCCTGCCGCCTGTGTTATCCGGCAGATTCCTTCGGTTCTGCTGACGCGGTTTTCATGGACCGGTAATCGGACACCTTGTTCTTGCCGTTTGTCTTCGAATGATACATCGCTTTGTCTGCCTGTTTCATAAGCTCGTCACCACGAACGCCTTTGCGCAGCACGCTGTACCCGATACTGAGGGTTACGATGGTTTCGCTTGCCACCCTGGCCCGAATATTCTCGGCAACCTGAGCGGGCTTGACCTTGCGGTCAACCACCAAGGCGACCAGTTCCTCGCCGCCATACCGGCCTGTAATCCCGATTCCTTCAAGCTCTTCCTCCATAATGGCGGCGACTTGCTTCAGCACTTCATCGGCTCTGGCATGGCCCTGCGTATCGTTGAGTTTCTTGAAATTATCGATGTCACAGAAAATGGCGGATATTTTCAGTTCCTGCGACGTGTAATGATCAAGATACTTCATAAAATGCCTTCGATTGTATAGCCCTGTCAATCCGTCTGTGATGGCAGAGCGGTATATGGATTGCATCAGCTCGACGATGCGTCTGAATAAAATGAAAAATACAATGCTGTAGAACAGCACCGGCAGCGCGAGCGCAAACCCTTGAAGTACAGAAGCCAGGGTGCCTGAATAGGTATGTATGGATTGCAAAATACCCCAAACGGTGTACACGGCAAGCCCCATCGCATATTTAACCGGTTGTCCGATACGAGGGGTTACCTTGACAAAAGCCAGGTAGAGGGCAACGAATTGAAAACAATCAAAATATATGCTCTGCCATATCGGATCTAGGGTGAAAGGAAGGAAAGAAGGAAGAATGAGCGGAAGCACAAGCAGTGCGGCTGACAGCAATGGAAGCCAGTAATGCATGGTCTTGATTTTACGGTACAGCATGACAACCGAGACGTTCAGCAGGACAAACGAAAAAAGCTGGATAAAACGTAAAATGTCCGATTCCGGTGAAAAAACAGGCATTCCCGTCAATGCTGAATGGATGTTCAGACCCTCGTATGTCATAATAAAGAGGAAAGCTGCCGCCATATAAAGGTAAGCATTCTTGCGCTGCTTGCTGTACATAAACAGACACATGATCAGCATCATGAGGGCGATATACGCTCCGCATACAGCAAATATGGTGGGTAGTGGAGAAGTGGACCAGTAGCTCAATTCATAGGACAAATCGATTCACTCCTGAAAAGGGATAGGTTTCCTTTGCATGAAACATATGTTCTAATATATCATATCGAAAAAGAATCTGAAAAGAGATTTAGAGAAAGGGGGATCCCCATGAAACTTCTTCAGGCATTATTTTTTCCTCCAGAACAACCAGGTGGCGTCTCGTCCATGATTCCTTATTTGCAGGAGCGTTTTCATTCTTCCCGTTGGGAGATGGAGATGTTCTGGCTGCCCAAGCGGATCCGCAACAAAGGCCATGAGGATCCAATATTCCATACCTTTGATTGGAGAGAATACGAAGAAAGTCCGATAGTTGCAAAATACCTTCAAACGTACCGGGACTATCTGTGGTGGACGCGTCTGCGCATTCAAAAGCCTTATGATCTCATTCATAGTCATCATCCCATTGCAGGCATGGCCATGAAAGCCGTATTCCCCGAGGTTCCGCTGATTCAAACCGTGCATTCCAGTTACGAGCGTGAGCTCATTCTGAACGGAAGGATCAAGGAGGGGGGGCTTGAGCACCGATTCCTGGTTTCTTTGTACAGGGAGCTCGAATATATCAGTGACCGCCTGCTGACGGTATCAAATTCCTTCAAGGCTTACATGTCGCCCTATGTGAACACCCCTGAATCGATCGGGGTTATCCATAACGGATTTGACGATAAGCGATTTAAGCCGGTTCCTCATGAAAATGCGGTGCCACAGCTTATTACGGTATGCCGTCTGGTGCCTGCCAAAGGATTGGATACTCTGCTTCAAGCCTGCGCGGAGCTGAAACGGAAGGGATACGATTACGTCCTTCATATTATCGGCGACGGACCTTCCCGTCAGGAGCTTGAGGAGATGGCGAAGGAGCTCGACATTTACCAGGAGACGATTTTTTATGGATATACGCTGCATCCCGAGGAATTTATGCCGTTCTTTGACATCTTTGTTCTGCCTTCAAGAGCGGAAGCGTTCGGCTCGGTGTTTGCAGAGGCTGCGTTAAGCTCGCTGGCCCTGGTCGGCACTGACGTTGGCGGTATTGCCGAGCAGATTGAGGACGGGGTGAACGGCTTGCTTGTACCGGCGGAAGACCCGATGGCATTGAGTGTTGCACTCGAGAAGGTCATCAGTGATCCGTTGTATCGTTATGAGCTTGCCCGAACCGCTTCGGATAAGGCGAAGAACCAGTACTCCCTGGCCAGGTCGGTGAATGAACTGAAGAAAATGTATTTGAAATTTCAACCTCAGATAGAGAGTTAGGGATCGGCTATGGCTTCTTTTCGATTTATTCATACCGCAGATTTACACCTGGACAGTCCGTTTATCGGCATAAGCGGACTTGATGACAGCTTGCGGTCTTTCGTTCAAGATTCGACTTTTCGCGCGCTGGATCAGCTCGTTCGGCTCGCCATGGATCAGCAGGTTGATTTTATCGTGATCAGCGGGGATATCTATGACAGCTCCAACATCTCGCTTCGGGCACAGCTCCGATTCATGGAGGTCCTTGAGCGTTTGGGTAAGGAAGGGATTGCGGTATATGCGATTCATGGCAACCATGATCCGCTGGACAGCACCAAGCTCTCGATGACGCTGCCCTCCCATGTCCATGTGTTTGGGGGCGAGCCTGCCAGCGTAACGGCGGTTCGTCGTTCAGACCGTGAAGAGGTGGCGGTCATTACCGGGATGTCGTATCCAACCTCGAAGGTAACGGATAATATTGCGATACGATATCCAGCCCCAACCAGCGGGTTGTATCAGATTGGACTGCTGCATGCCAATGTGGACGGAGACCCGCAGCACGAAACCTATGCGCCCTGCTCAAAAAAGGATTTGATCCACGCCGGATTTCATTACTGGGCGCTCGGACATATTCATTCCCGTCGTACCTTGCAGGAATCTCCTTACATTGTCTATCCGGGCAATATCCAGGGACGCCACGTTCGGGAGACCGGCCCCAAGGGTTGTTATGTCGTCGATGTTGATGAAGATTTCAACACGAAGCTCTGTTTCCATGAGCTGGATTCCATGCGCTGGAACGTTGTAGAAGCTCCTATCGATTCTACCCAGGACGTCGATGCGTGGAGGCTGTCGCTGGAGCGGATTCTTACGCACACGGCCCGGGAGAACCCGGAGCAGCTGAGCATGATCCGGGTTCGGATCACGGGTCGAAGCCCGGTTCATCGCCAGCTTGAAGGCGGATATGTGCTGGATGAGCTGCTGGCCGATCTGCGTAGAAGAGAGGCTGCGAAGGGACGGATGTCCGGTTATCGCGGCTGCGTCTGGATTGAGAGCTTCACGCTTCAATCGGGGGACGCAATCGATACAGAGCGGCTGCTGCAGGAGGACAGCTTTGCGGGGGATTTGCTTCGGCTTGCCAGGCAGGAACAGGGAAGGCTTCATGAGCCGGATGGAGTTGCTGCCAGGAGTGTGGAGCCTTTGCTCGAGCACGCCGAAATCCGGTCTCTGCTCGATGACACAAGCCCGGAAGAGATGCTGGATTGGCTTCGCAGGGCAGAGGAACTGACGCTGGGGTTACTGCTGCGTGACCGTTCGCAGGGGGAAGGTGCCGGAGCATGAGACTTGAGCGGATGAACATCCAGGGCTTTGGAGCAGTGCGTGACAAAAGACCTGACGATTGAAGCACCGGTAACCGTGCTTTACGGACCGAATGAAGCGGGAAAAAGTACCGTGCTGTATTTTATCAGAGCCATGCTCTACGGTTTTCCCGGCAAAGGCTCACCGGCGGAGCGCGGCGCGCCTGCTGATGAAGGAATTCATGGGGGTGAGCTGCGCTTTTTGGATGAAGAGGGTGTGCCATGGGTCATCAAGCGCTACAGCCGGTCCAGGGAGACCGGCTCGGCGGCTGGCAATGGTGACCGTTTACATATTCATAAACAAATAGCAAACGGTATGGTCATGGAGCTTGGACAGCAGGAGCTGGAGCAGTATGCTCTAGGCGGCGTATCCAGGGATATGTTTCGTCAGCTGTTTGCCATATCGTTAAGCGAGCTGCAGGAAATCCGCAGCCTTCAATCCGCGGAGATGAGCAGCTATCTGTTTCATGCCGGAATTGGCGGCGGCGCCAATATACTGGATGCTGAGCGCAAGCTGTCTACGGAGATGGACAAGCTGTATAAACCTCGCGGGAAAGTGCAGCAGACGGCCAAGCTCCTGCAGTCCATAGAGCAATTGAGGGCACAGGTTAGGGAGAGCCAGGCCTATGTTCCCCGCTATAACGAGGTTGCTGCTTCCATCCAGGAGGCTGAGGAACGGCTGGATTTGCTGGAGCAGGAGCGCGCCAGGAATGCTGGAGATTTGGCATTGCTTCGAAAAGCGGTGGAGATCCGTTCTGTTTGGCTGGAATGGCGTGAGGCCAGGCTGGAATTAAAGGATCTGATGGACAGTGATGCCTTTCCTGCTGATGGAATAACCCGATACGAAAAAATAGCAGGAGGAAGAGCGTCTTCTTCTTGCTCAGTCCCTTCGTGCCGAACGGGCGATAGAGGAAATAGAGGATAAGCTGAAGGCATTTGCCTCGAACGCTTTTATGGAACAGTATGGCGAAGCAATTGAGGATCTGTGGTCGAGGCGCAATATTTATGAAGCAGCGAATCGGGAACTCGCAGAGCTCACGGCCGAATATAAGTCGCAAGAGATCAGGCTGGAGCAGCTGCTTCGGGATATAGATCCGGCATGGACTCAGCAGGAGCTGCTGGCCTTATCGATATCCGCCGCTGAGCGTGACGAGGTGCGGAGAATCAGCGCCGCTTTCAGTGGATATGACCGCCGGATGGAGGCGTTGTTCATTGAACAGCGAGGCGCCGAGCGTTCGGCGGCATCAGCTGAATCGGCGCTCCGGGAAACCCGGCGGCAGCTGCGTGAGGAGGCGGAGCGGGGGGAAGAGACGTTTGCCATAATAAAGCCGGCAGCGCCGAAGGAAACCGCTGCGCTATGGAATCAGCTTCAGCTGGAGATCGAGCGTTGGCGTGAAGCAAGATTGAGCCGGACTCAGCCTGAAGCGGCTTCCTCTAGCAGGCCGGTGAACAGCCGATTACCGCGAATGCATTCGGTGCTGCTTGCGGGTATGGCGGTCATGACACTGCTGCTGGCAGCGGTTTTGTTCTGGACGGCGACCCCGGAAGCCGCAGTAATCTCCAGCATTATGATGCTGCTCGGTATGGGGTATGTATACTGGAGCGGTCGCCGCGGGCTGGCCGTTGATGGAGTACCGCCTCAGGAAATATCCGCTCATGACAGGTACGGAACAGAAGAGATCAACCATCTATATTCCATGCTGATCGCTGCCCCCTATGCCGCTGCGAGCTCGAATCTGGGCAGCCGAAGGGACAAAACCGCAGCGATGGCACATGATCCCTTAACGGTAGAGGCACAGATGCGCGAGCTTCGGTCTGTGATGGAGGGATGGCAGGCCTGGCGGCAGCGGCTGGATCGATTAAGCTCGGACTGTGCGGCGGCCGAGGAGAAAGCCGCACTTCAAGCTGCTGAACTCAAAACGGTTCTTCAAACGATTCAGCAGGAGGAGCAGCGATACTTCGAGTTGGAGCGGAAGTGGGAGTCTTGGCTGATGTCCAGGGCTCTTCCACAGAAGCTTTCTCCGGATGTGATGCTGGATGTGTTCGTTCAAGTGGAGCAAGGGCAGGAGCTGATCCGCCAGAAGAGATCGCTTGGACTGAAAATGGATGTCCTGTTAAGAGAGACGGAGGATTACGTGTTCCGATGCCATGAGATATTTGCGGTTGATTCGGAAGGTGACCTTAACGATAGCAAGAGCCTGACAGTGGCTGAGCTTGGGAATCTCCATTCCAGATGGAAGCAATACCAAGAGGATATGCGGCAGCGTAAGGTGCTGGCAGAACGGATTGCCGAGCTGCGCAAGGAAGCGGCAGCGATCAATGAAGAGACAGATGAACTGCAGCAGCGCAAAGCGGGCCTGCTTGCGCAATCCCAGTCGCCTGATGAAGAATCGTTTCTCCGAATGGGGGCGGCTTCCAAGCGGCGGGAAGAGCTGATTCGCATCATCCGTCATCATGAAATTACGATGTTCAGCGGCTGGAACGATGCAGGCCGCGGGCAGCTGGAACACCTGCTGGAGCTGACGGATGCTGCGGAGCTGGAAGCTCTGTGCAACCAGAAGGAAGAGTCTGCTTCAACTGAGGCCCGTCTTCGGGATGAGCTTCAGGAGCGGCGCGGGCGGCTGCTTCAGGAGCGGGAGTCACTGGAATCCTTGGGCAATCAGGATTCGGCCCTGCAGCAGCTCGAGGAATTGCGATCCGCACTAAGGGAGTTAGTCTCCCAGTATGCGGTTCGTTCGATGGCCTCCGAATTCATAAAGCGCACACGTCGTTTATATGAAGAGGAGAAACAGCCTCAGGTGTTACAGCTGGCTTCCCGCTATTTCTCGATCCTTACCGGCGGCCTGTACAGCCGGATTGTGATGCGGATGGGAGACCAGAGTCTGCTGGCAGAACGTCCGGAAGGCGAGCTGATTGAAAGCAGCAGATTAAGCCGAGGCACGGCGGAGCAGTTGTATCTGGCCATGCGTCTTGGGCTGATCCAGTCGATGCCTCATGCAAAAGGCCTGCCGCTGCTGCTGGACGATTTGTTTGTCAATTTCGACGGTGAACGGCTGGGGCATGCACTGCGGCTGATTTCGGAGTTATCGCGTACCCGGCAGGTTGTGATGATGACCTGTCACCGGCATGTGGCTGAACAAACGCAGGCACAGATACCCGGTGCGCAGCTGATTTCATTGCAGTCATAAAGAATGGGGTTGTCCCAAGGCACTTGATGACGTGCTTTTGGGACAGCCCCATTTATTTTTATTTATTTGCTCCTTATTTATCCCTCACCTGAGGTGTTCCGAACAGAGTCAGACGGAGCACCCACAGACAGGCACAGTCCTCCGAACGTGGGGTAGAGCAAGGAGAGCAGGGGAGCTGAAACCGAACTGGCTGAAGAAATAACAGAACACCATGATACCCAGGGTAATCACTCTTGGCGAGAGGGAGGTGCGCTGCTGCACCTGCAGCGTGATCCCGTAGATGTTGGCAACAAACGTGCTGAATATTTCAAGGAAGATCAGAATGAGATAGATGATCTGAACAAGCCAGCCCAGCTGATTGGCGATGCTGCCCATCGGAATTTCATATTGGGAAATGCCGGGCATATGGGCGGACATCGCAAAATGGGCTGCCATCAGCATAAATCCTACGCCTGTACCTCCGATGATGCCGCCCCATTTTACGGTGCGAGCGCTCTCCGTTTGACTGCCCAGCGGGACCAGCACCGGCATCGCCATCACCAGGTTAAAGGCCGTGTAGAGCAGCGGCGCAAGCCAAACCGAAGGGAGACTGTGGTCGGTCGTCAATGTTAAGAACCGGGTGGCTCCCGGTGTGTGAATCGTTTGAGAGACAATAGCAACCGATAGGGTCAGCATCATGGGAACGACGAGACTGTTCATCGTCATGATGGACTGAATGCCTTTTCTAAGAATAAAATAAGTTCCGATCATCGTTACAAACAATCCGGTCTGATAATTTAAATTCAGATGCTCCACAAAAACGGATCCGGCACCGGCAAGCATAATGCTGTTCACACCAAGCAGGATGATAAACATAAAGAGGCTGATCCAGCTCCCGGCTTTCTCCCCAAACAGAAACTTGTTCAGGTCTTCGAAGGATTGGGCGCCGATCCGTTTGGATATCGTCATGATTTTGGTGCCGAGCCAGATAAATAATCCGGTAGTCAGTAGAATGGTAAGTGTTGCCCAGTGCCCATACTGGGTAAAAAATTGAAGGATTTCCCGACCGGTAGCAAAGCCAGCGCCCACAATCGTTCCAATATATGTAAAGGCGATCTGTAAAACACGCATATAATTACGCAAGCGCCGCGGCCCCCTTGAAAGTTATTAATTCTGCATAGTACAAGGTATGCCTCACACAGCTGGGACATGACTCCAACCTGTCCGAGCGTACGCTTAATAAGGGGGTTATGTCATTGGTTGGTCTGTTTATGGAGCTTGATGTTAGGATTTATGACGGAAACCGTACACTTAAATGACGGAGTGATCGTTTGTACTTGCCGTACAGGGAGGAATATGTTACTTTTACGACAAAGGAATCGTGGGAGGGTCTTTTTGATGGAATGGTTGAAAGAGCGGATCATTAAAGAAGGTGTCGTGTTGTCGGAGCAGGTGCTGAAACTGGATGCGCTGCTGACACATCAGGTTGACCCGGCTTTAATTATGGAGATGGGCCGAGAGTTTGCGGCAAGATTTAAAGAAAGCGGTGTGACCAAGGTGGTTACGCTGGAATCCTCCGGCATTTCAGTGGCATTTGCTGCGGCTTTTGAACTGGGAGTTCCTATGGTATTCGCCCGACGCAAGAAAACACTGCTGGCTGACCCCGATGCCTTGTGTGAGCGCGTCCCGTCTTTCACCAAAGGAATTGTTACGGATATTATGGTGTCACGCCAGTTTATAGGGGAACATGATAAGGTGCTCTTCATTGATGACATTATTGCCAACGGGGATGCAGCAAGAGGTCTGATCAAAATCATTGATCGGGCAGGCGCTGAATTAATCGGGCTGGGCGTTGTGATCGAAAAGAGTTTCCAGGCTGGGGCAAGAACCCTGCGTGAGCAAAATGTTCATGTGGAGTCGCTAGTTACGATTTCCTCACTTGAAGATGGTAAAATTTCGTTCAGCTAAATCGGTAGAATCGGCATAGGCGACTCAACGTGCAAGCGAAGAGGGCTAGGCCTTAGGTCATGAACGTTTGTACCTGTGCCATGAGATATGAAATATGGAAATTCGTAGTTGATTTTAGATGGATTTCCGCCTAAAATCGCAACAAATTCTTTTCGCCTCCGTGATTTTCGCTTATAATAAAGAGGTAGGCAAGAGAGAGGAGGCAGCACCATGGGGAAACAACCTGTAACCGAGCCGTTTTTGATTGATAAGCTGAATGAAGCAAAGGTACATTTTGAACGTGCTTTGGATTGTAAACATACGGAGTTTGATGATCTATATCCCTATATGATTGAACATCCTCAGTTTTTCTGGTACAAACGCTATGTTGCCTGGTCAGAACTGCTGACGATTGCCGGATTGTGTGAGGAGGTTTCCTTCGAGTGGAAGGAACAGTTCACACCTCAGCAAGTGGAATATATCGAGAAGCGTGTGATGTCTTCAACCGTTCTGGACTTCTGGTACGAGAAGAATGACAGCATCGAGCCGGCACAGCGTTAATGGGTATATAGAACATCCCTTAATCAGGATGTTTATCGATAGCGTATGGCATCGCATTCAAAAGACCTAAATGATATTCATTTAGGTCTTTTTTTGCAGAGTAAGATGATGAAGGAGGCATGGCGATGATTAGTGATGAAAGACTTGATGAATTAAGGGTTTCCGGTGAGCTGGTTCGGGTTGTGCGGGACGGCTTGGAGAGCAATGATATTATCGGCTTTGTTGTCGCCTGGGACCCGGAGCAGGTTATCATCCGCCGCCGAAACCGGCGTGTAGTCAAGCTGGATCGCAGGTACAGCTATCAGTTGAAAAAAGAGCCGAGAGTAAGCCCAATTGAAGAGTAGGCATAGATTTGGAACTCGTCGGACAACTTAACCTCTAGAATATTTTATTTAGAAGAGGTGTCCAGACGATGGAAATGTCCAACGATAAGATCTCGGCATATAAAAATGAAATCCTGAATTTAAAGCAGAGCATGCCCGAAATGGCAGAGGCGTATCATCAGTTTACCGGCGTCTGTTTTTCGGATGGCGAGCTGGATGAGAGAACGAAACAGCTGATTGCGCTCGGGATTGGGCTGTTCGCCAATAATGAGCTGTGTACCTTCTATCATATGGAAGAGGCCCGTGCCAAGGGAGCTTCGGATGCTCAAATTATGGAGGCCGTAGCAGTAGCGTCTGCCGCTAGTGCTGGACATGCTCTCTCGCAGGGATTGACCCGTGTGCAGCATAACCTTCACTAAGGCACGATCAAATTAAACCGTCTTATCCGGCGTATTGTGCAGCCGGGAAGACGGTTATTCTCTGTTGAACGGCCGCAATTAGCGGGCGAATGCAGCGGCAGGAGCAACCGGATGCTCGGTCGTCTCGGTCTCAGGCGGAACCAGCCCGAGATAGGCGCGCATGCGGTCCATCATCTCCTCGCGGAAGGATGGCCATAGAATATTCATCGATCCGATGTAACCCCGGCATGCATACCGTGCCTGAATTCCGTCCTGGCTCTGTACGATGTCATAAACCTTGATCGTTCGCTTGGCGAACTCCTGCTTCACTTCACGAAGAAGGACAGCTGCCCGTTTGGCACCGTTACCTACCATTTCCACATACAATTGAGGGGTCTTGAAGACACCGCTCTCCTGGATGATCCGGCAATCCCGCTCAAACACTTTATGGATGAACCTCAGAAGCAGATAACTCTTGATCAACGCTCGCTCTTCCGTCGTAACAGCCGGTATGGCCATCAACTTCACCGCCTTTATATAGTAAATGGTTATTTAATGAGAACTTATGTTCTTATTTTAACCGAAAATCAGGTTTTTAATCAAGCTGAAAAAAAGTGTTGACTCCATTTATTCAGCGTGATATTATATATCTTGTCGCCGCTGATTAGAGATTGACTCGAGGCAGACAGGCAATATGCGGTCGTGGCGGAATTGGCAGACGCGCACGGTTCAGGTCCGTGTGGGCTAACCCCCGTGGAGGTTCGAGTCCTCTCGACCGCATCCTAAAGAAAAAAACTCGTAAACTGCTTTGCAGTTTACGAGTTTTTTTTGCGTGGAGATTCTATGGGACAGGGTTAATGACTTATACCAAAGAGATGGAATGCACGTATTATATTAGATAGTGATATAGATATAGGTAGTTGAGAGTAGGTGATTGCCTTGTCAGCCAAGGATTTGAGTCTCCAAGAGCAGCTTGCGGCTTATGCTTGGCTGCAAGCGTTGGGAACGAATATTGCTGCTCTGGGTCAAACCAAAAAGTTGTCCAAACGAAAGAAATTGCAGGCTGAAGGCCGAAGACTCTCTGTTCTTGGAAATGCGATGCAGTCGATAGCCAATGCGGCTCAGGCAGAGATTAGCACAAAAATGAGGGGCACAGCCATGAATAAGAAAGCTAACGATCTTACGGCTGCCGGCAATCTTCTGCAATCCGTCGGAAATGCGCTGCAGGTTATTGCGGGAGAGGAGCATCCTTGAATGAAAACACTTTTAACACTTCTGAAGGAAAACTGAACATACTCAAAAAAGGAAACAAGGCGTTTACCTGTGACGGGAGGTGTCTTGTTTTTATTTTCTTGAACGGAGAGGTTTCTTGTGCCTGGTGTCCTAATGAATGTTAACATTCAGCTGCAGTGTTACATATTTGAATAACTTTTCTCAAATAATACGGTTAGGTCTGGTAAGTATGATGGTGAAAGGAAAGGGGCGTGAACAATGCGGAAGGTATTTAGAAATTCGGTTGTCTTCTTGCTGTGTATGATATGTGGGATCGCAAACGGAACACAGGGGGGCGGATATTTTGCAGGGACGGCCAACGCCGCTGAGCCTCCTGTTCAAGTAACCAGGCAGTTACGTGAGGAGCCTCTGAACAACCAGTCTGGTGAAGGGCAGAAAATAAGTAAATTAGCGGTCATCATTGATGACTTTGGCAATGGTCAGAAGGGCACTCAGGAGATGCTGAGTCTGCCTGTCAAGATTACGGTTGCCGTGATGCCTTTTTTGCCAACAAGCAAAAAGGATGCAGAGTCCGCGCATAAGATGGGACATGATGTTATTATCCATATGCCCATGGAGCCTAAACAGGGACGAGCTTCCTGGCTTGGACCTGGCGCCATTCTGAGCTCGCTTACCGATGAGGAGATTCGTAAACGAATGGAAGAGGCGATCGATTCCGTACCGTATGCGATTGGGATTAACAATCATATGGGCTCCAAGGTTACAGGTGATGAACGGATCATGTCGATTGTGCTTGATGTGTGCAAGGAAAGAGGATTGTTCTTTATGGATAGTAAAACCAATTACCGCAGCGTGGTCGGCAAGCTGGCGGCAGAGAAGGGGATGCCAGCGATTGCCAATGATATTTTCCTGGACGATGTTCATACGGTACAGCATGTAAGCAAGCAGCTCGTGACGGCGGCACAGCATGCGGAAGAAAGAACATCCTGCATTGCCATTGGGCATGTTGGTGTATTCGGCACCCGAACGGCAGAAGCACTGAAAGTTTCCATTCCGGAGCTGCAAAAAAAGGTTGAGTTTGTTGGTATTAGCGATTTGGTTAGAGAGCGTTCAAGCTGGAGGCCTAATCCGCTGCCGACGTATTAATGCGTCCCGTTTAATTGCTGGATTAGTCAAAATCGGTACGAAGATGAGGGAGGCTCGGGCTTAGATGCCCGAGCCTCCCTCATTGTTATAAACAAACAGCCTTCCAACAAGACACAGGCTATTACCGACTTGATTGAAGCATGAAGGCCTGTTTAATTTGGTAAAACTGCAATTAACGGATGCGGGAATCGTTGAGCTTGAATTGTCCCACCAGCTGCTGCATGGAATTTGCAATGACTTCTACATTGCCGGAGGTGTGTCTTACGCTTTCGATTTCCCGGGAAAGCTCCTGAACCCTGCTCTCCACATCCTTGGAGATCTTGCGGTTCTCCTTGCTGACCGAAGCAATCTTCTCCATCAGCTGAACCACTTCATCCACAGCCTGATGCTTCCGAAGATCATCCTCGGCCGCCGCCGTTAACAGCTCGGAGGCTGCGGAAACCAGGAGATTGCCTTCCTGCACCACCTTGGTCCCTTCCTCCATGGATTGAAACGCAAACTCGGCATCTTTGTAGATATGACTGATAATGCCATGGACTTCCTCTGTGGACTGTCTCGTCAGGTCGGACAGCTTACGGATCTCGGATGCAACAACGGCAAAGCCTTGGCCATGCTCTCCGACTCTTGCGGCTTCAATCGATGCATTCAGGGCGAGAAGATGTGTTTGTGATGAGATTTGCTCGATGACATGCAGCACACCTTTTATCTCCCGAACGGTTTGCATGAAGATGCGGATGGTATGGTTTGTTTCCTCGACTTTGGAAGAGATGTGTGACATCTTGTCCCCGATGCGGACCACCTCGTTCTTGGCCACATCGATCTGTTCATTGGCCTGCTGTTCAAGCTGGCGCAGCGTCTCCCGCATGTGCTCCGCGCGCTCCTTGACGGCATCAATATCCAGAAGCTGGCTGCGCATGCTGCGGATCATCTCGCTGATGTTGCTGCTGACCCGCTGTGCGGACGTCACAGTAACTGCGGTTGTGTCATTCATGATCTGTTGACTGGAGGAAACATCGCCTGCGGTCAATTTCACCTGCATCATGATACTCTCCAGCGAATCGATCATATTGTTGATCCATTTGGCTAACTCGCGGGTTTCGTCATGGTCGAAGTGACGGGTATCCAGCCGCTGGGTAAGGTCGCCTGTGCCTTCGGCATTAATGCGGATGAATCGGCTTAGACGGCGAAGGCGATCCGCCACCCGTTCAATTTCCTTGCGCCCCACCAGAGCAGAAGTGAGGAAACCGGTAATTAGACATGCGGCCAAGCCAATAATGGCGGCAGCTAGCGGAGATAAATGGGAGGCGGCAGCATATACAATCGCAGCAGTCAGTACGCTGGAGAGAAGCGTGGACGCGCTGTGCAGCCTGGAATGTCTCCATCTTATGCTGCGAATCCGGTAGACCTCCTCCAAATCGCCTTCACACATCATCCCCCAGTCATCCGGACAATGGGGCAAGCGAAAAGTCACGCCCTTGCCAATCACCGGTATATGGCGGTAATCGGAGTAACCGGGAAAGGCAACAAACAGATTGTCGCCGTTGCGGATGGTGCTGGCCACCCCTGGATGGAGTTGACCTGTTGCCGGATCGGTGAACATAAGCTCAAGTTCAGTATGCTCTTTGACTGATACCGTACCCCAGTCGGTGGTAACGCCATCCTTCAAATTCTCGCCGTGGGTAAAGGTGCGATCTTCAAATCGGCTTCTTGAAAGGGCCGTCCCCGGAGCGATGTGAAGATTCAACTCAGGCTTCGCCATAAAAATATAGTTGTCACCGGAGTCAGGGTATATGTGTCCGGATTCCCGTTGAATTAAATCCCCTATGACGTCATTAGGCACTCGCCCGCACAGAATACCTGCAAAAGCTCCGTCTGTATGGAGCGCATTCATGAATAAAAGTGTCATTTTGTCGTGAAAAGTGGAGGTTCGAGGACCGATGGTTACTGTGATGGGGTCGCCGTAAGGTCCGAAGAGTAATTTGCCGGTTCCAAGACCGGTGAGATGATGGATAGCACGGCCCAACTGACTTCCGTCATCATAGGTTGTACCAATATGTGAAGCGTATGTAGAATACGTGACCTCACCGGAGGGGTTCAACACAAACAATTCAGTGAAGTCGGAAGCGCGCGAGTAAAGGGCAGAGAACAGCTGCTCTTGATTCATTCGAGAGTCTGAAGACAAGGAATGCGCGCTGCAATCTCCTGAAGCATGAAGCTTGTCCAGCTGCTCCTTGAGGCGGTCCAGATGCCCCCAATATTCATGACTCCACGAGAACAGCAGCTCTTTGCGTGTCTCGGCAATGCCTTCAAATATCTCTTCAACATCTTCCTTCAACTTACGATTCAGACGCCATGAAATCCAAAGCGGAAGTCCCTGGCGATAGCCAAGCCAGTCAAACATAGCGATCTCCCCCAATCCCTATTTGAGTAATGTATCTTTATACATGTTAGTTATACTACCACAATTTCCTGAAATTTCTATAAGGAATTTTGAAAAAAATGATACTTTTTTCATATTGATGTTAGATTTATTAACGTATGATCGGGTTTTAGGTCCTAGATCGTTAGAAGTTCCCCTGTCTAAACAAAAACAGCTCTGAACTACAGAGCTGTTAAATAACTTATGATCCCGTCGGCAATGGCCTCGGCAATCTTCATTTGGCCGTTGCGGCTGGTCAGCAACGTCCGATCCTCCACATTGCTCAGAAAACCGGTCTCTACAATAACCGCAGGCACCTTGGTTTGATTCAGCAGATAATAGGGCTTGCCCAGCATGATGTGATTGCTGTTGTTATACACCAGATTCAACTGTTCCTGGATAGTATCGGCAAGCAAAGTGCTCCGGCCTTCGGATTGATGGAGCACAATCCCGCCCCGTTTGGAGGAATTCTTCCCCCAATTCACGTGAACGCTGACCACGAGCTTGGTCGGAATTTCGCTGCTGAGCTGCTTGCGCTGCGACAGATCGCGGCGGTGTCTGGAGGAGGTTCGATGCCAGCGGTTGTCATCGCTAAGTGCATAATCGGCATCGCGATTCAGCACGGCATGATAGCCTTCTTGGCGAAGCAGCATGAACAGTCGGCGTGAGATGGCCAGATTGATATCTTTTTCTAGAATGTCGCCATAGGACGTACCGCCATCGATTCCGCCGTGACCTACATCAATCAGAACGACATCATAAGGAAAAGGGTGCAGATGCCGAAGCTGGGTGCGGTCGGTTTCTTTACCGGAGGATTGGGTGGATTCCGGCGTTTCTGACAGAAGCTGGGTTGACTGTATTGAACTTTGATAAACGGATTGAGCGGGGGGCGCCATGGCTTGTTCTTTTGCTTGGCAAGCCTCCGCGACAGAACTCGGAATTGCCAGTGCAAGGAGGAGCATGCATACCCCTGCTGCCTTAACCATGATGGATTCCTTCTTTCACGTAAAAAATTTCGGCTTGATTAGAATGTGCATTTTGCGGAAAATTCATGCCGATCATATTCCAGCGTCTAGAATCCATTGAAACGGAGCAAACTGATAATGGGATGTGGATAAACCATAAGGAGTGAATTCATATGGCTAGCGGCGATGAATTAATTAAGTACATTACGGAGCGCGTAGTTCATTATATAGATACACCTAAGGATATCCGGCGCAAGGCAAGGGTCAAGGAATCCTGGACCACCCGTTGGTTCGGTATGATTCCGTTCTCTATGTCGTTATGGAAAGAAGACGTAACCTCCAAACGTAAAAAAAGGCAAAAGTAGCTGGAGCTTCATGCTCACAAAATTCCGGATTTACATCTTATACAAGGACGCTGCCCTTCAGAGGGCAGCGTCCTGTTTAGTCTGTATGTTTATAACGATGAGGGCAGATGGTTGAATTACATTTCAGAAGGAGTGCTTAGATTGAAACCCTCTATTCCGGCTGTGCATAGAATTGGCCTTGCCCGATCAGATGAGATGCTGGCAAAAAGCGAAGGGTGTCGCTCTCCCGCAGCGGAACCGACACATAAATCGCAGCCGGATTCTGCTGATTCCCAGAAGACCAGCGATGCCAGCCAGTTAAGCTGAAAGGGGATCCGAAGGCGGCATTGCTTTTTTTTGGATTTGAATATCAGAGCAGAGTGCTCCTGTAGTAGATTCCGGAGATCGGCACTACTGCCAGCATTTAGATGGGCTGACGTCAGCCAGAGCAGATTATCGTAAGGATCCTCGGAGGCTGCGGCTGATAGATTGGGTGTCTCGGCAAGCCAAGCATTCGAAGATGTCGAAGTGACGATCCCTTTTGTCGCTGCTAACAGAGGTGTTGGTAATGCCTTGATTCTGCTCGACTGAGGTTCATCCGGTAATGCCTCACTGTTCAGCGCGCTAAAATAAACTGGCTTCTTGCCAGGAAGCTGAACCTGCCACACAGGTGATACATCATACAGTTTGCGGACGATACTTCCTTGGGGTAATACCCCGCCTGTCTTCAGAAGACCTTCTGCTGCGAGGCGCTCATTCAGCGGCGCCTGGCTGAAGGGAAGGGTGGAGCCGATCCCGTACTCGCTTAGGATGTAACTACCATCGTCTGCTGCACTAATAATCATATATCCTTGCGGAATACCCTCGCTCGAAATTGTGATCAGCCAGCCGTGTGTGCCCGGACCGAGGGGGGTGAATTCCATCTCTGCTTCGTCCCAAGCGGTAAACGGTGCATGAACCGCTAAATGATCCACGGTCTCCTCGGCAAAATCAACCAAACTGCCCGGTATCTGAGCCAGAATGGGGCTGCTTGACGTTGGCGTACCATGGATACCTCCATTACTGGCTGCAGCCGTGCTGGTCAGTGGATTTACCGCACCTAACCACAGAATGGCCGTTATCATGACAGAGGCTGACAACAATTTATAACGGAGAGACCGGTAGTTGCAGGGTGAATCCGATTTGCTGAAGATTCTTACGTTCCAAAGCTTCAAATCATCAACCGCCTTTCCTTGGCTCTACGCGCCGTGGATGTGATAACAATGATCATATCGGACAAGCTCCAGCAAAGGCTGTTAGCAAGCTGTCGCGGCAGGGGAAGGGGGACAGGTTCTTTTTTTGCCTGCTTTTGTAGAGGGGCGTCATGAAGAGGCATCCACGGGCGAACAGAGGTGAAACAAGCCGCAGGTTATGACGGACAAGCTCACTTTTGGCTCGTACTGCCACTGCATTTCGGACCTTCTGTTCCGGTATTGCTCCTCAATGAGTACCTTTTTCTCTTCGTCCTGCTCCTTGAGCAAGTCCTCGTAATAGCCATCGATCACCAGAAACTCATCCTTCAGACGTTCTCTTGCCTTCTCAGCCCAGTCGTAATCCAGCTTGCTCAATTTGTCGATCAGATGGTTCTCCAGCGTGGATACGGCCTGCTGAAGGGTAAGCACGGCAGGGCGTACATGAACGCTCTCCGGTAATCGGGGCGTAAGGTCGCGGCCCTTCAGGATAGCCGGGAAATCTTGAGCAATCGTTCGGCTGGATAGTGAGATTCCTAGAAAGAACAGCTCCTCACGCTTCAGATCGCAGCTGAACTCTACCTTAAAGCAGACGCTAAGCCACTGCTCATAAGGGGTCGAGCGCCCTCGGGGGCGAGGCTCGGTATCGCGCTGCTGGAACAGATAAACGCATTTGCCTTCCTCGCGGGCTGCATTCCAGATTTGGGCGAGCCGGCTGCTGCCATAACCGATATTTTCCCGTTGAATCCGGCCAGGTCCAAGGACAGGGAGTACCGGCGCATTTCCGTAATAGCGGGCCAGCAGCGGATCCTGCACTGGTGCCGCGAGCTGAGCTTTGACTTCCGCCTCTTTTGTCTTCGCGAGCCGTTCATCGTATTTATCCGGATCAAAGACGAAGTTGAACGACAACGTTTCGGCTGGAGCGCCGGTACGTTCCACAAAGCCCCAGTAGTACGGGCGGTTGGTGAGCATTTTATCGGCCTGCGGGGACAGTTTCACCGTGACATGCTCAGGTGATTTTTCAATGACGGTGCATTCGGTGGCTTCCAAATAGGCCATGAAGTGCTGCTGCACCTGCTGCGGCGTCATGGTCATATTAGGCCTCTTCCTCTCTAAGGGTTTCTTCTTCGCTGCTTTCGAGCTCGATATCCTGTTTGATATGGTGTATCGTTTCGCCCAGTGTGCTGATGCGCTGCCGGATTTCATCGTCGTTGCCGGATTCCAGCATGATTTTGTACAGGCTCTTCTCAATGGATTCCTTCTTCTCAAACCGCTCCAGAATGACATCCAGTCCGCCGATGACCATCTCGAACATGTTGATCTTCTCATGCAGCAGGTTCAGGATATGTTCTTCAATCGTTCCGGAGGTGGATAAATTGAAGATTTGCACATCGTTGGTTTGACCGAGACGGTGCACGCGTCCGATCCGCTGCTCCACCCGCATGGGATTCCACGGCAGGTCAAAGTTGACCATATGGTGGCAGAATTGCAGATTAATGCCTTCTCCGCCCGCTTCCGTAGCAATCATAACCTGTGCTTTACCGCGAAAGAGATCCATCATCCAGTCCTTCTTGCCTCGGTTCATCCCACCGCGGTAAGGAACGGAAACGAGACCGTGATCACGAAAATAATTAAGCAGATATTCCTGCGTTGCCCGGTATTCCGTGAATACAATAACCTTCTCATTCATTTGTTGAATGAGCTCAATGGTTTTCTCGGCCTTGGTGTTCGCTTTTATGGCCTTGATCAGATAAACCAGCTCCCAGATTTTATCGCGGAGGGGGGAGTCCTCCGGGAGCTTCTTGGACAAATTAACAAGCGTAACGAACACCGCATCCCGGCTGCTGCACACCTCCCGCTGCAGCGTAACGAGGGACAGCATACTGCTTAAATTTCCCCCGGCTGCCTGATACTGATCTTTGACGAAGGATGTGACCCCGTCGTATAATGACTGTTCTTCTGGCGAAAGGCTGAGCCCTACATTGCGGACGGACCGCTTCGTGAATTTCACTTCGCCTTCGCCGCGGCGGTTGCGGATCATGACCTTGGACAGCTCGTCCTTGAGCTGGTCCTGATTCTTGGGTCTCCGTTTATCGACAACGAAATTCGCGGCAAACTGTCCTTGGCCGCCAAGCTGGCCCGGTTTCAGCAGCGTGATGAGATTGAAGAGCTCACTCAAGTCATTCTGCACGGGCGTGGCCGTCAGCAGCAGGCAGTATTTTTTGCGCAGCTTTTGAATGAATTGATAATTGGACGTTTTCTTGTTCTTGAGTTTATGCGCTTCATCGATGATGAGCATATCGTATTCTTCGTTTAGCAGAATTTCCTGATGAGGATCGCGTTTGGCCGTATCCATGGAGGCGACAACGATATCGTTGCCCCAGGAGTAGGCTTTTTTCTGTGCGACCGCAGGTATGCCGAACTTGGAGTTCAGCTCACGGACCCATTGCAGCACAAGGGAAGCGGGAACCAGTATCAGAACTTTGGATACGAGTCCGCGCACGAGGTATTCTTTTAAAATAAGACCGGCTTCAATTGTCTTCCCAAGTCCCACCTCATCGGCCAGAATCGCTCTGCCCGACATCTCGAACAAAACGCGTCTTGCCGTATCCGTCTGGTGGGGAAGCGGGGATAAGGTGCCAAGATGCTTGAGGCATTGCAGCTCTTCGAAGCTTGTAACGAGGCGGGATTTCTCGCCTTCTACGGCAAGCTGGGCCAGTCGATAGTCACCCCAAGGTCCGCCTTTGTCCAGGCGTCCGGCGAGATCGTCAAACCAGGAACGGTCGATCTGCAAGGGAACGGGAATGCGCGGGTCGATGATCATGCCTGAATCGGCAGATGGCTGATGGTTCATGTCGATCTCCTCCTGTTGTGAAATATTCCGGGCCAGCGGTGTATATGTAGTATGGACGAAAAAAGAAGTCTTCATAACCTTGCTTGGATTTGGGAGAAGCGAAATCCCCTGAGGGTGCGCGGCTGCTGGAATTGGATATTTTCATCCTTTTTTTCATAGGGAAGAGTGAAAAAGAGAGCGAGAGGAAGAAAGCAGAAGCTTGCGAGCGGGAGCTTGGAACAGTCGGCTTAATTTTCACATTATCGGCATAGTTAACCTATATATAGTGTAGTATAATGAATAAATAGCACTATATATAGTGTATATAGTGGTTTCGGATGTTTGACCGGCTACATAACAGGTTATGTTGTTGGTGAGCGCATACACTTGGGAATCTTTTTGATTTTATAACTTATATAGGAGGTAGTTGCTCTTGACTACGATGCAGAATCAGCGGCTGGAAGGTTTAAGCGAGAAGATCTTTTTGGACCGGTATGCCTGGAAGGATGCGGACACCAACAACGCGAAGGTCGGCGATGTGGTGCTTGTTCTGACGAAGGATGATCCTAAATTTCCGACTAAGGAAGTTGGCGAAATCGTGAAGCGCGAAGGCCGCAAGGTCACGGTGAAGACACGGAAGGGCGAGCTTGTGGAATCGGATGTGGAGAAGCTGACGTTAACCATCGAGAAAACGCCGGAAGAAATGTGGGATCGACTCGCAGCTGCTATGTCATCGGTGGAAGCAACGCCGGAACTGCAGGAGGAGTGGCGCGGGAAATTCCGCGAGATTCTGGATGATTGGAAGCTGGTGCCGGGCGGTCGGATTGCGGCTGGTGCGGGTGCAAGCGATGAATTGACGCTGTTCAACTGTTACGTGATTCCTTCGCCGAAGGACAGTCGGGGCGGGATTATGGAAACTCTGTCCGAAATGACCGAGATTATGGCGCGCGGCGGCGGTGTCGGCATCAATTTGTCCTCCCTGCGTCCTCGGCGGGCGATTGTGAGAGGTGTGAACGGTTCCTCCAGCGGTGCGGTATCGTGGGGCGGATTGTTCAGTTATACGACAGGCCTGATCGAGCAGGGCGGAAGCCGCCGGGGCGCGCTCATGCTAATGATTAACGATTGGCACCCGGACGTGGAGGATTTCATTACGGTGAAGCAGACGATGGGACAAGTTACAAATGCAAACCTGTCAGTATGCGTCAGCAATGATTTCATGAAAGCCGTGAAGGAGGATCTGGACTGGGAGCTCGTGTTCCCGGATACCACCGATCCCGATTATGATGAGTTGTGGGACGGTGACCTGGAGAAATGGAAGAATGCCGGACATAGCGTTATTCCATATAAAACGGTAAGGGCACGCGAGGTATGGCATACGATTATCGAATCTGCATGGAAATCCGCGGAGCCGGGTGTTGTCTTCATGGAATACTACAACCAGATGTCCAACAGCTGGTATTTCAACCCGATTATCTGCACGAATCCTTGCGGTGAGCAGGGACTTCCTGGCTGGGGCGTATGCAACCTGTCGGCGATGAACCTGTCGAAGTTCTATGATGAAGCGAATCATGACGTCGCTTGGGAAGAGCTGGCTACCACGACGCGTTACTCCGTGCGCTTCCTGGATAATGTCATTGACCGGACGCCGTACCATTTTGAAGAGAATGAATTGAACCAGAAAAAAGAGCGCCGCGTGGGCCTTGGAACGATGGGTCTGGCCGAGCTGATGATCAAGCTGAATATCCGTTACGGCAGCCCGGAATCACTGGAATTCCTGGATAAGCTGTACGGCTTCATCGCACGCGAGGCGTATCTGGCTTCCGCCGATATTGCCGAAGAGAAGGGTTCGTTCCAGGCATTCGATGCCGAGCTGTACCTGCAAAGCGGCTTCATGAAAAATATGGCTGAAGTGTATCCAGAAGTGGCGGATGCGGTGCGTGAAAAGGGCGCGCGCAACGTGACCGTGATTACCCAAGCGCCGACGGGCAGCACGGGTACGATGGTTGGAACGTCGACGGGCATCGAGCCGTACTTTGCCTTCAAATACTTCCGTCAAAGCCGTCTTGGCTTCGACGAGCAGTTCGTGCCGATTGCTCAAGATTGGCTGGACAGCCATCCGGGCGAGGAGCTGCCGGATTATTACGTCACGGCGATGACACTCTCCGCCGAGGACCATATCCGCGTGCAGGCGGCGATTCAGCGCTGGGTGGACAGCTCCATCTCGAAGACGGCCAACTGTCCGGCTGACTTCACGGTTGAAGATACGAAGCGCCTGTATGAGCTGGCATTCGATCTGGGATGCAAAGGCGTAACGATCTACCGTGACGGCAGCCGCGATGTGCAGGTGCTGCAGACGGAGAAAAAAGAAGATAAAGCAGCCGAAGCAGTGACCGCCCCTTCGGCGGAAACGGCCTTGGAGCAAAGCGCGGCAGGGCAAGCGGCAGAGGATGCGGCGAGCGTGGAGCAAGCGGGTGCAAGCGTAGCAGTGACAGCATCCGCAAGCAAGAGCGGGCTGGATAAACAATACAAGAAGCGCCCGCAAGTCCTGCGCGGAGCTACCTATAAGATGAATACGCCGTTTGGCATGGCGTACATTACGATCAATGATCTGGATGGCATTCCCAGCGAAATCTTCCTGAATGTCGGCAAGGCCGGCTCAGATGTATTCGCGATGGCGGAAGCCTTGGGCCGGGTCTGCTCCCTGTTCCTCCGGTACGGGGACCACGGCAATAAGGTGGAGCTGCTGATCAAGCACCTCAAGGGCATCGGCGGCACCGGCGCGATCGGCTTCGGTGCGAACCGCGTGGAATCCATTGCCGACGCCGTAGCGAAGGCGCTGGAAACGCACGTGGCGAACAACGCGGAGGCGGATCATGACCATGATCCGGCACCGGTTGCAGCCACGATGGCGCCTGCTGATGCAGGCGAGGCTGGTGCACCGGCAGCCGCAGGGTATGGCGGCCACAGCTCGCACGCAGGCGGCGGCTCCATGTCGCTGGATCTGTGCCCATCCTGCGGCGGGGCATCCCTGATTAACATTGAGGGATGCAAGACGTGCGGTAACTGCGGGTACAGTAAGTGTTCTTGAGGGATTGCCAAGACTTAAAATCATTTTGAAGACTACGGTAGAATAGAATCTGCACCCGAATCGAATATTCAAAAGCTGGAAGCACCAGTTCCTCTGCCATGCAGATGGAATTGGTGTTTTTTGCAATAGATTAACCGTACCATTAACACCCAACATTTATTATTCGGAAAATTTAATATATATGCATAAAATCTTTATTTTGATATAATAGTTAAAATATTACTTATGATATGACCATTACATAATTTCTCTACTGACGTTCTAAATCAAGAAGGAAAGAAGGGAGGTGAATGAATGAAGAAAGTAGTATTGATCTTGTTAATAGCATGTTTCTCTTTCTCTACTAGCGCATTTGCTGCGTATACTGCAACATCGCATGATTTGACAGTTTACCAACCAGCTCAACATAAATTAAGTGTTGGCCTATGGAGTTCTACGAATGAAACCGTTGAGCTAACGCTATATTCCAAAGGACCAGCCGGTCAACTTAGTACAGTCTTCACGACAACCGTGAATATCGGGCCAACCTCACCAAGTCCTGTCGAGTATTCAGTAGGGTATCTTAGTCCCGGAACTTATGTACTCAAAGGACAGTTCCAAGGGTCTTATGGTAGTCTGGGACCTGTTAGTTTAAACCAAGTCTATTAATAATAAATTCATAGAGATCCAAACGGCCAAGCCCCATCGATTGGCCGTTTTATTTTTTAAATTGAAAAAGGATCGGTTCCTAAACGGAGTTTGAGCGAGCCCAATAAAGGTTCACCCTTCGGGTGGCATTCGTCGCCCCCCGGTCCACCAGAGTTTTTTTAAGGAAGTGGAATCAGCCGGACATACTTGCGTGGCTAAGTCCTGTCTGACCTGGTCGCAACGCGACCTTAAGACTCTCGGCGCCGTGAATCGGGAAAATGAAAACTATGGTTATTGCAGTAAGCGGTTACTCGGGAGCAGGCAAAAGCACCGTAGTGTCAGCTTTGAGTAGAAGGATACACGGTTAAGGAATGATTCAGAAGTTCTAGTGAACATGCTGGATCATTTTTTATATGATTACTTATATCAAGGAGTAAAAGACATGTATATGAAAGTCGGAAAGAAAGTGAAAGCAAACGCTGATCTGATCATTAATGCAAATAAAAATATGGAGGACATCATTTTTGAGGTATCGGAACTGATGGGAAAGAAGATAGGGCTTTGATGGTATAATCAGGAAAAAGGTAGTTCAGGTAACCAAATTTGTATAAGAGGGGGTCATCAGCATGAACATCCATAGTGTTTATGAAACAAACAGCTCTTATTGGAATACCAAAGGAAATGACCACTTAAGAGCAATTGTGCTTCCTTTTTATGGAGCATTCATCACGGAAGAAAAATGCCAACTTTTTGGCGATGTCTCAGGGAAAAAGATGTTAGAAATAGGCTGTGGAAATGGACAATCCTTGCAATATCAAGGGGAGCGTCATGCATCTGAACTATGGGGGATCGACATATCAGAAAAACAAATTGAAAAGGCAAAACAGCACTTGACGGCGTGCGGGCTTTCAGCAAAATGGATCTGTTCTCCGATGGAAGAAGAATGTAGCATCCCTGTGGATTATTTTGACTATGTTTATTCGATTTACGCCATAGGATGGACAACCGACCTTGAAGGTACTTTTCGCCGGATCGCTTCTTATTTAAAAAAAGACGGCATATTTATTTTCAGTTGGTCTCATCCGATACACAAATGTGTTGTTGAAGAAAACAATACATTTTCGTTTAACAAAAGTTATTTCGATGAATCTTGGTATTCGGTATCTCCTGATTTTTGTCAAGGCGTGCTAACTTTATCAGATCGCAAACTATCAACCTATATAAATGCGTTGGCAAAATCAGGGTTTGTTATTGAACAAATGGTTGAAGAAACCGAGAATGAAATCACACAATTACACGATGAAAATAACGATTTTGTCAAAAGAGCCAAGATGTTTCCTGTAACTTTCGTTATTAAAGCGAGAAAACTTTAAAACTTCGCCCGTCGTGTGAATAGGGGAAAGGAGAATACAGATGAGCCCTCCGAAACATATTGTTTCTGCAGCTGCAATTGTAATAAATGATAACAATGAGATATTACTTATTAAGGGACCAAGAAGAGGTTGGGAGATGCCTGGGGGCCAAGTTGAAGAGGGAGAATCATTGAGTAAAGCCGCAATCCGAGAAACCAAAGAAGAGTCAGGAATTGATATTGAGATCATCAGATTTTGTGGGATATTTCAGAACGTTGGAAATTCAATTTGCAATACCCTATTTCTCGCAAAACCAATAGGCGGAGAATTGACACCATCATCTGAAAGCTTGGAAACGGGATTTTTTCCGATTGATGAAGCGTTAGCGATGATTACATGGAAAGATTTCAAGAAGAGAATTGAGTATTGTCTAAGAGCAGAGGTACAGCCTTTTTGCATCGAGTTTAACGACGAGATGAATATTTGAAAGGATCACAGGAAGTGTCACTAAATATAGAGTCCCGACTGACTTGTTACAAGCTCAGCAGCTCCTTGCGCAGTCTAAATCAGGGGGCTTTTCTAAACCTATGGAAATCAACGAACAGCTGTGTAACATAAAGGAGTTAGTTATGAAAATTAAAATCAGTGCCTTAAGCACATATATGATCACTCTAAATTTTATAATATTTCTTAATCTTTTGAATATGACTTACAACTTTGTTCGTAATATTACGAGCGATTTTAAACTTATACAATACGAGGGTTTTGTTATTAATGATGTTGAATTTAATAATTTATCTTTTAGGATACATACAGATTCCGAGGTGTTCAGTCATTTTTGTCACCCAATGCTACTAATCCTTTTTGGAATAACATTAAATATTGCTTATTACATAATCAAAGTAATAGTCGAAGGCAAAAAAGCAAATTCTGATAAACCATTCAGCGTAATCAAATAGTGTATCGAAATCCAAATCACCTGAAGCGGAAAGGATGGAAGGCAATGAAATTTGAGATTTTAACGGTACCCTCGTTCTGGAAAACGGACATGAAACAAAAGTATTATCAGCTATATGAGGAAAACAATAAACTCGTTGTTCTGTTTCCCGGAAAAAACTATCCTTGTGATAAGCCATGTCTGCATTTTGCTGGAACTTCCTCAATACCAAAGTGGTTTCGATTTATTGGTACTTGAATATGGATATCAAGCAGCGAGAACGGATTTGGATATGAATGAGCTGCAAAGAGTAATAGAAGATAGCTATGAATCGGTTCAACGAATCATTAGCAAGTATAATCAAGTTGTTTTTATCAGTAAGAGCATTGGAACAATAGTTGCTGGAGAAGTGCATGAACAACTTGAAATCCCAGTAAAACATCTGTTCTTGACACCAATTAAAGACACCATTCACTATGTTAACAAGTTTAATGGCCTTGTGGTTTATGGAACAAAGGATGAAGTGTTCAATCATGTGCTTGCCAACCAAATTAACATAGACAAAGTCAGAGAGGTAATTGAAATTCCGAATGCAAGTCATTCTTTAGAGGCCCCTAGTGTTGAGGAAAGTATTGAGATTCTAAGTAAACTTGTAAAGATATATGTGAATTTTCTAAATAAGTAATCCCATTAGTAAGGCAATATCAATAAGGAGCTGATATAAATTGCCAGAACGTCTTAAATATCATTTCGAGCCGAAAACCGGTTGGATCAACGACCCCAATGGTCTAGTCTTCTTTAAAGGGCGATACCACGCTTTCTTTCAGCATTATACCATTTGCTCCCCGTTGGGGTCAGATGCACTGGGGGCACGCTGTTAGCGATGACCTTGTTCATTGGGAAGAATTATCGATAGCTCTCTACCCTGACCAGGAATACGAAGACAGTGAGCAGGGTGGGTGCTTCTCCGGCTGTGCTGTCGTCAAGGACGACATCCTTTATCTCATCTATACCTCGGTATCAGATGTGCACGGTCAGACACAATCGGTTGCAATTAGCCATGACGGAATACACTTTGAGAAGTACAGTGGTAATCCTGTTATTAGGGAGTTTCCTCCAGAGGCGAGTGCTGATTTCCGTGATCCCAAGGTCACCTTCATGGACGGAGTTTACTATATGGTAATCGCGTCAGGCAAGGAGGACATTGGTAAAATACTTCTTTATCAATCACAAAATCTGCTGGATTGGGACTATGTAGGAGTCCTGTTTGAGGGCTCTGAATATGGAGGCGTCTTGGAATGCCCTGACTTCTTCCCTTTTGAAGGAAAGTATCTGCTGATGTTCTCACAAATAAACCGTGACACCCGTGCGACGATGTTTGCTTATGGTAATTTTGACGGAAAGCAGTTGACTGATTTTTCATTGCATACGCCTCATATTGGGCCGCACTATTATGCACCACAGACTTTTCTGGATCCTAAAGGCCGCAGGATCATTATCGGCTGGTTATTCAACAAGGATGAGAAACTAAACGGGGGAGCCGATTATGCTGGGGCATTGACGATTCCATGCGAGCTAAGCATGAAGGACGGTAAATTGCTCGCCTACCCTGTAGCCGAAGCACAAGAGTTGCTAAACAATTCTGATGAACTGGTTGTTATCGAGAACGATAAAGTTTGGATCAAAGCAAACAATACTACCTTCCCTGTAGAATACGGCGGTGCAATAAACTCTATCAAGGTGCTGCGTGACACAAAAACCATTGAGGTGTTTGTTAACAAAGGAGAGGCCGTGTTTACCTACTGGTATGCAAAATAAATAAGCCGAGGAAAATGTGTGATAAGCACTTTATCTAACAATCTATATAAACTGAGGGCTTACCTTTTATGTTAGCTTGAACAAAATCCCCAAGTATTGACATGGAAATTTATCGTATGTTAGCATTGCTGTATCTGGTACGAACGGAGGGGTTACGTGTGGCAAACTAATTCTCGATATTCTTCGCACAATGAATTGGATAGTGGTTTAAGGCTATTTTGTGTGCAAAGTAATCGAAGAATGGTTTGCCTTCACGGTAACCTAATTTAGTTATATGCGATTAGAGACGGGGGATTTTACTCTCCTATCGCGTTGACTGGACTTGAAGAAAATGTAATGAACCCTTTAAGGATCTATCTGGTGACTGGACTGCGAGTCTATCATAGGGTGATTATCTTATTTGTTCATTTTCAAATTCTTTTTCGATTACAGTATGCATAGGCCGATATAGCCTGTGTTTTTTTATTTCGTATAACATATTGGAGGTAGGAATTCACATGAACGAACGATTCATAAATGCAGATGGAATTAATATATGTACAGACAGTTTTGGAGATCCCGTTAACCCGGCCATTTTGCTGATTATGGGTGCCCAATCCTCCATGATTTGGTGGGAAGAAGAATTCTGCCAGCGTCTAGCTGATACAGGGCGTTTTATCATTCGTTATGATAACCGCGATGTTGGACGCACAACAACTTACGAACCTGGTCAACCCGATTATACTTTCGAAGACATGGCAGATGATGCTATTCGTGTGTTGGATGCTTATAAAATGGAGAAAGCGCATATCTTAGGCATGTCGATGGGCGGCATGTTGACTCAAATGATAGCTCTGCGTCATCCGGAGAGAGTTCTAACGATTACCCTCCTATCCACGTCCAATTTTGCTCCACATCTTCCCCCGATGGAGGAAAAGATAATGGACTTTTTCTCGAAAATGGGGGTTATCGATTGGTCCAACGAACATTCGGTAACGGAATTTGCTGTGGAGAGATCGAGAATTCTAGCAGGTTCAAAGCATCTTTTCGATGAGAATAAAGTTGGCATTTTGGCTAAACGAGAATTTGCAAGAAGTAATAATATCGCGAGCATGAGTAATCATGGCTTAATAGCAGGTGGCGAATCGTACTTGGCTAGGACGAGTGCAATAAATGTACCCACTCTGGTTATACACGGTACGGAAGATCCCATAATTCCTTATGAACATGGTGAAAATCTTGCTAACGAGATTCCTGGTGCGGTTTTACTAACATTGGAGGGGACTGGACATGAGCTTCATTATGATGACTGGGGTTTAGTCATCGATTCGATCTCAAAGCACACTTCAATTTCTGAATAGTTCAACTGACGGGTACGATAGCAACCATTGAGCGGAAGGGAGCCTATATTATGAAAGAATTACTTGAAGAGCCAAAAGGGACAACATACAAAGACCTGTTAGAGGTAGCGTTTAGCACATGTGACGAGTTTCTGTTAGTTAAAAGGGACCAACTTGATTTAAACAAAAACGCTAAACAATGGATTGAAGAGATAAAGCCGCACATAAAAGAAATAAGAAGGCAGGATGCATGGCCAGGGACAACTTTACTTGGACACTATGCGGATGTTTATTATTTTAATTGCAATCAAGAATTGAAAGAAGTGCTGATAAGGAAAACTGAACGCTTATATCAATGGCTCCAGCCAGAATTGCTTGAAGACATATGCTTCTATAAAAACGGGAAAGAATGGTTGGCTACTGTAGCACATGAACAAATAGGTGTTATTATGACTGAAGATGAAAATGAAATTGAGAAAATTAGAGGAATAAAAGGAATTAAAATGTCATGAAAAATTAAAATGATTCAGTATTTTATAACAAGTCTTATACGCATATAAAACAAAGGTGATATATAACAATAGTCAACAAGAGGAAGTAAGAAACCCACCCAAAGGTCGAGGCCAGAGGTGGGTTTTTTCACAGAAGAAAGTACTTATGTAAATTGTGAAGCATAGTTTTTTTCTAAACACGAATGTCAATACCCATATTACGTTGTTCTTGCAGGTTATTATTCTTGTTCTTGTCAGTATCCTGATTCTGCCCTAGCCTATCGGCAGTGTGTACAGGTTGATTAGATACCGGTAGATCCTCCTGGTTATCAACCTCTCCGGTGACGATTTTCTTATCATCGTTCTGAATATCCTCTCTAGTGTCTTCGATCTTTTCACTGATTTTACGATCCAATTCAGTAATTTTCCTCTCGATGTTTAATGCGTCTTCGGTTTTGGATTTATTAACTGTCAATTCCAAGTTCATTCTCATTTCCGATTTGCCTGGGTCGCCGGGTTCATTCTCACCTCCAAGAAGCTCTCTTCCCTTTCTTACTTCCTGCCTAAGGGTGTCAGATTCCACTTTCAGTGATCTACGCACACTTGCCATTTTGGTCAATTGGTCATGTAAATTGCTGGCTTGTAAAAACTTTTCCATCGGTATGCCGGATAGATCTTGTTTACCTGTATCCGTTTCGGTTTTTTTAATTGAATCTTCCTTTTGAGAAGAAGCACTGTTTTTATTTTTAGTATCCTCAGTCTTCTCCATTCTTTTCTGCATAATTTGAGATTCAAGTAATTGCATGTCCACGGTTAACAGTTTAATTCTTTCATCTTTTTGTTTAGAGTCCAGTTTTTCGTCGGATCTAACACTAGCGATTTTTTCATTAATCATTCCTTTTTGATTGATTAGCTGCTCAATCTCCCGGTCAATGGGTGACATGATATTTGCTCTGGATTTTACAGGCGGTGTAGATTGTGATCTGCTTGAAATACTTGAGATTTGAGCCATGTAAACACTTCCTCTATAATGTAATGGTAAATATTTCTTTACAACTATTATCGGCTGTTCATCATATAAATATTATGAAAAATATGGATAACCGTACACGTTTTCATTCTTGCTTTTATTCTGGCGGATGGGTTTGGTACTTTAATGGGATTTCGGTAATCTAAGAGGGGAGCAATTGAAGATGACAATTTTTCTAAAGAAGTTTTCATTTTTTCAGAAAATGATGATAAAAACATGAAGACTAAAATTTTAATAGCAATTGTAATAGCTCTAGGAATATTCTTAATTTGGTACCTCACACCTAGACAATATACAGCTACTTTAGATGGCGTTTATTATCAATTAGACAAAGAAGAGGTGATCGAGAATGTGAAATTGCATTTCGAGGGGAAGCTGCAAAACGTATGAATGGTAAAAAAAACTTTAACGGTGTAATTAACTTTGAGGGAATGAAAATTCCTCATCTCCCGCAATATCGAACTGAACTGATATTACAGTATCAGGGTGATAATTTTAGCACCATATTTTCCGGATTTCGTGTCATAGATGAGAAAGGTAGAGTAGTGCCTGATATTTATACTTATGGCGGGATATATATAAATGATGACTTCACTCAATTTACGATAACTGTTTTTATAGATGGAGATTCTCAAACCTGGTCTTCATCTGACGGACTTATGATAACGGCACCTGCAAAAGACAGAGTAGAAGCATCGAATTTATCTAGAAAATTAATGAGCAGGTTGGGAATTACTTCAAACAATTGAGCTGACGAAGAACGCTAACTCATTTCAAAGATGGTATAAACATCAGATAACAATGTGTAAATACTATGTTGCAAGGCTATAGAAATGAAATGTTTTTTCGAAAATACATTAGACTTGTAGCAGCGCTTTCGCTCCCTTCCTTAGGAAGGGAGGTTCTCAGACATAAAAACGTAAACTGCAATGGGTCATTAAGGGTGAATTGAAATGATACGACTATACATAAGATTAATACGTCCTCCATTTTTTAGTGTTATAGGGATAATAATATTTATACTAGCCGTAATAATGAAATTATGTTTTATTTATGCGACCGATATAGGTGTGAAAATATTAACCTCCACATTATTTGCGGTTTTATTATGGTGCAGTACTTTTTGGGGGATTTTTGGATTCTATGAATTTTTTATTTTGATGAAGGTATGTATACATTTGAGATTGAGATATACCAATGGGGAAATCGATGGAACAATTTATCATGACAAATTAAGGGCCTCAACATCAAATTACATAATCAATACGATTTATATGATAATTGTAGTTCTTTCATCTGTTTACGTTGTATTTAATTGGGAAGAGATCAATATCTAAAGAAAGCACAAATGGAATTAAAATTACATTTATGCTGGATTAGATAAGTATCAGGAGGCTTGGCGCTTGGGGACCGTTTTATAGTAAGCTTATACTTAGTGATTTTTAAACTTGGGAACTGTGAGGAAATGAAGATGACGAAGAAGCTGTATTACGAGTCCGCTTATGTTAGGGAGTGGGAAACAAGAATCACGCAGAAGTTGGAACGGGAGGACGGCATCTATCTGGTATTGGAGGAGACCGCCTTTTATCCCCATGGCGGGGGGCAGCCCTGCGACCTGGGGTGGATCGATAAAATTCCGGTTCTTGATGTCGTTCTAGAAGAGGGAGCGATTCTGCATAAAGTCGAGTTTTTTCCGGAAAAGGAAGAGGTTGGCTGCCATTTGGACTGGGACCGAAGGTTCGACCATATGCAGCATCACAGCGGCCAGCATCTGCTGTCAGCCATGTGCCTGGAGGCATTCCAAGCCGAGACGCTCAGCTTCCATCTGGGTCAGGATTACGCGACTATTGATGTCGCGCGATCGGGTCTGTCTCAGGCTGAGCTGATGATGCTGGAGCTGGAGATCAATGATCAGATTTACCTGAATCGAAAGGTATCGAATTATTTTGTGAGCCGGGAGCAGGCTGCTGTTCTGCCACTGGTGAAGCAGCCGAAGGTAACCGATGATATCCGGATCGTTGAAATCGAAGGTATCGAATATAACGCTTGCGGCGGCACACATGTCTCCGCAACGGGTGAGATCGGAATGATCAAGCTGCTTAGAGCGGAGAAGCAGAAGGGGCACGTGCGTATTTATTTTAAGTGTGGATATCGAGCGTTAAAGGAATTTAATATTGGAATGGAGATTCTCGGCAGCTTGTCGGCCAGGTTCAATACCGCCAAGGAAGAGATTCCGGACCGGATAGCGAAGTGGGATCTGGAACAGAAGCAGCTCCAGGCTGAATTGAGTGCAGTGAAGGCTGAGAATGATGTTTATTTGGCTGAAAAGCTATTGGCTGATCGTCAGGGCAGGCTGATCCAGCACGTTTTTGCGGACAAGCCGCTGAAGGATATGCAGAACCTGACGGCCAAGCTCACCGAACAAGCTGACGTTATCGCACTCTTCGTGTCCAAAACAGACCATAAGGTAGTTCTCGCCCAAGGAGAGAGGGGACCTGCTTGCGGAGCTTTTTTCAAGTTGCATCTGGCCGATTATGGCGGTAAAGGCGGAGGCAGCGATAAGATGGCACAGGCCGGTTTTGCCACTGCGGAGGATGCCATGTCGTTCTATCATTTTACGTCGGAGTCATTAATGGCGCTTGAAGAGGAGTAAGCGGCTTTGGTTGAAAGCTTCATCTGAGGGCATGCTCGAAACCAGGGTTGGCTGTGTTCACGGTTTATTAATTAATATAGTGCAGAGTTATCGCGGATGACCTGCAGCGATGTCATGGAGATGACCTGCTGCGGGTCTTTTTTTCGATATATGATACGAGATATTCCGGTTAATCGTAATATACACGGGTATTTACGAACTGCAAGAACAGGGATATTATGGAAGTGTCTAAAGAAGAGGATAGGGATGCCAAGTATTTTTAAAGGAAGGATGTGTTAGGATGCTTCACGATTTACAGGGCGAAGAGAATATGTCAACGATTGTGGGGATGTTATATGGCGCGGTAAAAGAGAATAGTCAACGACTAAAGTCCATATCGGAAGGCATGCTGCAAGAAGAAGTAGATTACAAGGGGCCAAGCAACCATTATAATAGCACCGCTCAGTTAATCCAACATCTCCTGTACGTTGATCTGAATTGGGTTTATAGAATAAAGGGACAGCCGCTTCCACAGTCATTAAAGGACAAATATGGGCCCATGATCGATGATATTAACAGGCTTCCGATGGTCAAAGGAATACCTCTGGAGACACTTATGTCTAATTACGAAGATGTACTAAATAGGTTGAAGGAAACATGCACGCAATTAACGGATGCTGATCTGGATAACATCGTCACATTTGGTCATGAAAATGAAAAGCAAGCAACCATCCGCTGGGGATTATGGCATATCGCAGATCATAACCGCTATCATCAAGCCCATATCAACCAGCTTAGAAAGTGGTACAGTGAAAAGTGAAATCGATTTTTCATACACTAATGGACAGGTATTGAACAACCCTGTTAGGGATAATTAACCCCGAGGAAAGGACATATCCCCATGATGACACAAACAGAAATGCTACATATCGTGCAAACACAGCTCGCTATCGATTTGAACTGTACCGTTGACGAACTGAACGGAGAAAAAGACAGCGTTATTTTTGTTGACGCCAAAGAAAATCCCGGACGCAGGCCGTATCCGAGGAAAGAGCGTTATTTTGAAATTTTGTCCATGGGTAAGTCCATTGTGGTATCGGCTACGCCGGAACGACTGGAGATTGCCAAAGCGCATATGCATGGCAAAGATAGAGACGCTATTTTTTCCTCACCGTTCATTAGAGGTCTCTACCTACACTTTCTCCCTGATTTGGAGAGAATCAAGCCGGTGTCGCCACCAGCCGGTTTTTCATATGAAGTGGCCGAGAAGAATGAGATTGCGAATTTCATGGGGATTAAGGGACTGGAAAATGCTATTATATCTGATGCGAATCTGCCCATACAGACGGTGTTGGTTGTAGTTGCCAAGCAAAATGGGAAGGTCGTTGGTTTGGCAGGGGCGTGTAATGCATGTGCCAAGATGTGGCAGATTGGAATCGAGGTGCTTCCAGAGTACCGCCATTTGGGATTGGCCTCTTATCTTGTAAGCAGCTTAACTTTTGAAATATTAAATCGGGGCTGCGTACCAACATATGATGTCATCTCAAGCCATATTGCCTCACAACGAGTGGCTTACCGGGTAGGATATTATCCGGCATTCGTGACGGATTGGCGAGTTGACTTCAAGGATTTTGAAACTGGGGCAAACAGATAACGAAGAATTCGATACATAGTAAATGAAGTTAGCTGTCAATCTGAAGATAAAAAGAATACTTGGTTCGGGTATGCATTAGTTAGCCCCATTGAATCAATGAGGCTTCGGTCTATGCGGAGGTTGCGTTTAATGAAAAAGGTACGCCTTCTTGTGTTTAGTGTAGCTGTATTATTAATTGGAATTGGACTAGTTTGGTATTATGTTTATCCCATTAAGATTCAAGAGGTTATGAGACATACAAACAAGATTGAAAAGATGGATTTTGTATCGATTTCAGAGGGTGAATCCAATCATTATTCTATAGCATTTCATGAGCAAGACAATACGAATGAGTTGATCGACATCCTAGATGCTGTAACGTATAGCCGAGAATTGAACCATTATAAAGGAAGTACGGACAGGGTAATTATGATGATTATCTTTTATCGGAACAGGGATGGAGAAATAAGTAACTATTCCTTCGATATCAATGAATCCGGAATCATTATTAGTCATCATAAACAATATCAGATGAATGGGGATACACGAAGGGTTTTTGACCGTCTTTCTGGATGGATCGAGAATAAAGGTACATACATTCGAGTGCAATAGAGGCTCGTTCCATCAACCAACAACCCGGAGGGATATTCCCTGCCGGGATGTTGTCCGCCCCCGGGACCTACTCCCTTACATACTCCACCGAGTAAATATGCGTCTTTGTTAAATCAATGACCTCTTTAATAAAATCCTCCCGGGATTCCCTGAAACCGTTTCGGATCCAGCTCAGAATCAGCCCGTGGAAGCCGTAGGCCGTATACTGTTTAAAATAATCCATGTTAACCGGGATGTTGTTAATCGTTTCGAATATGAATCGTTCCTTGTAGATTTTTAGAATCGTTTGAGGGAATTCGGTGTGCAGACCCGGTAAGGTACATCCTCGTAAGGTAATCTAGCTACAAAAAAATCACGATTCTCGTAAATGTAGGCAACGATATTGAAGGAGGGTGTACCCAGGATTTGCCGTATATACTTTGTGTCCAGGTATATAAAGTTTGCCCACCGATTCTTCCAGACCCCGGAGCATGGAAGCCCGTAAATCCTCGGCCAATTCGATTTTATCCTGGTAATGCACATAAAAGGTGCTGCGATTATATGCGGCCTTATCCACGATGTCCTTCACCGTTACGGCATGATATCCCTTTTCTTTTACAAGTTTGATAAAGGCCGATTTTAGATGTTCCTTTGTACGATTTTTTCGCTCCGATGTTCCGGTTTGTTCATGATTCACGAGATGCGTGCCCCCTAAAAAAAGACAGTTTTGTTGTAAGTGTTGACTAGATAGACACTTCATAACATCTTACTGATTGTTAAATGTGAACAGAATAGTACAATTAAATTGTAGACAAAATAGTACTAAATTTAAAATCTTAAATTGATTCCATTTGAAGTGAGTTAGTACTATTTTAATAAATTTTACGGGGGTATCCAAGATGGGCAAATTACAAAACAAGGTTGCTGTAATTACTGGTGGTGCATCCGGCATCGGTGCAGCGACTGCACGCCTCTTCGCTGAAGAAGGTGCCAAAGTGGTGCTGGTTGATCTGAATGAGGAAAAAGGCAAGGCGTTTGAAGCTGAATTGAAAGCGCTGCATTATGAGGCGCTGTTCGTGAAAGCGAATATTACGAGTGAAGAAGAAGTAGCGAACATCTTCAAACAAGGTATTGAAGCCTTCGGCAAAGTGGATGTTGTATTTAACAATGCAGGCATCGGGCGCGTTCATTCTTCGCATGATCTGGCGTACTCCGAGTGGCGCAACACCGTAAACGTGGACTTGGACGGCGTATTCTTGGTTGCACGCGAAGCAATCCGCGAAATGTTAAAAGCAGGAGGAGGCACAATCGTTAATACGGCATCGATGTACGGTTGGGTCGGCTCTCCAGGTTCCGCGGCTTATAATGCCGCTAAAGGCGGTGTCATCAATTTGACACGGTCCCTGGCGCTGGAGTATGCCGAGCATAATATCCGAATCAACGCGCTATGCCCCGGGTTCATCGATACACCGATCATTCCGGAGGAGAGCAAACAAGCCTTGGCTGCGGTCACGCCGATGAAGCGTCTGGGACAAGCCGTGGAAATGGCGAAGGCCGTTCTCTTTATGGCTTCGGATGACTCTTCTTTCATGACGGGAAATACCCTGACGGTTGACGGTGGATATACAGCCAAATAAGGATAGGGACCCAGACACCTAGAGAAGGATAAATCAAACAGGGAGGTCTATACAAATGAGCAAATTTGATGGAAAAGTGATTGTCATTACAGGTGCAGCAGGTGGGATCGGTGCGGCAGCAGCGAAGAAGCTGGCGGAGCAGGGTGCCAGCCTTGCGCTTGTTGACTTGAACCTGGAAGCCGTTCAACGAGTCATCTCCGATCTGGGTATTGACGATTCCAGAGCGATTGCGCTGCAAGCCAATGTGGCCAAAGAGGAAGAAGTCAAAGCTTATGTGGATGCCACGATTGAAAAGTTCGGCAAAATCGACGGTTTTTTCAATAATGCGGGGATCGAAGGCATCACTGCCAATGTAGAGGATTATCCGACCGAAACGTTTGAAATGGTCTTTAATGTCAATGTTAAGGGTGCCTTCCTTGGGCTGAAATACATCGTTCCCGTCATGAAAAAACAAGGGTACGGCAGTATCGTGAACACCTCATCCGGTGCAGGTCTGATCGGTTCGCCCGGATTTGTCGGTTATAATAGCTCCAAGCATGCCGTAATGGGCATGACGAAAGTGGTTGCCTTAGAAGCTGCTCCGTTCGGTGTGAGAGTAAATGCGGTTGCGCCTGGGGTGATCAATACCCGCATGATGCGCCAAATCGAGAAAAATACAGTTCCTGAGGATGCGGAAGGAACAAAAGAAGCATTCGGTGCCGCTGTACCGCTGGGAAGATACGGAGAAGCGGAAGAGGTAGCGAGCGTAGCTGTCTTCTTGTTATCCGACGATGCCTCCTATGTAACGCAATCCATCTATACGGTGGATGGGGGTCAAATCAATCAGTAAAACAGATTGGATTCCGAAGGTCTTGGTCAGGTGTTGTATACCTGACTGAGGCTTTTTTGTTTAGCCTGCGTGTGGCTCAGGGGGGGCTGTGAGGTTGGCATTCACCTGAATAGTCAGGTACAGCTCTAAGCTGATTATAAGTATGAAATTATGAAATTCCATCCAGACAGATGAATTGCAGCTTGTGGGATTTTTTGCTATACTTTTTTGAATAAAATATGATTGGGGGTTATATAGATGGCAAAATTGAATTGCTCATTAGCTAGGGAGTCCTCACGCAAAGCCTAATCTGGGGCGATACTTTGTGTGAGGTGCGATAGGATGAATTCGGTCGCCCAAACGAACTTTATCGTTTCTAATAACGGGCTTTGCACCTTATGGATTTTTCATAAAAAATAAGGGGCTGAAGACCTATGAGTACAGCATTTATTAGAAACTATCAATTCAACATCATTAAAAAACAAGCGGAATTCCTTCTGAAAACATTGCGAACCGTGGCGGATCGGAAGGTTATAGAGACCGTAAGGTATCGTTCTGCCGTAAACGTGATAGAGGTGTTCCCTTACCTTGAAGGGGATCAGCAGCAGATGCTGGAACAAATTTCGGCACTCGAGACGGCATATGATTTCCAGAGATATCTTGAGTCATTAGAACCGTATCTGGATCCATTTCCGCCGATTACGGTGAAGCAGATTGAGAAGCTATTCCCTAAAAATAAAAAATTGAAAGTGCCTGATCTTCAATCCATTGATTTTCGATATGTGACGTATCTAAGCTGGGTTGATATTGCCACGAACAGACTATTCATTGTGTATCCGTTCGAAGGACGGTTTATCGGTATTGAGGGAAGAATCACGCCGACAAACAAGAAAGGGTACTGCCTGTTCTGCAATCGTCATCAGGAGCTTGCTTTCTTCTCGGTCAAGACCAAGCCTGCGAACGCATCACCGGATAATTACGCTGCGATTGGTCATTACGTATGTATGGATAACCATGGATGTAATCAGGTGATTACGGATACAGGATCACTGGAGAAGTTCATTCTCTCCGTACGTAAATAACGCTATAACCCCAAATACGGCTGCCCTGAAGGCAGCCTGTTTTATTTTATAAACAAAGGATGATTTCGGTAGCTGAGCGTGGCAGACTATAACTACGCATAACAACATGCTTTGGCATGCTGCGAGGGATGAAGTCATAAAAATTCTTCATATAAACGAGTTCACCATCAGTTCACTTCATGTAACAATATCTTGACAACTCAAAGCAGCATGTTATCATATTACCGACAGGCAGTCGGTCTATGCAAAAGGAGGTGTAGCCATGAGGGTCGTAAAAAAAGCGGAGGATCGCAAGAACGAAATCCTTGACGCGGTGGATGAGCTTTTTGGACAGAAGGGGCTTTGACGGAACAAGTACCAACGATATTCTTGAAAAGGTCGGCATTGCCCGCGGAACCTTGTATCATCACTTCAAGTCGAAGGAGGATATTATGGATGCATTGATCGATCGGTATGCGATCCGATTGATAGATGGGGCACAGGAAGTTGCCGCAGACAAGAGCATACCAATCGTCGAGCGCATCATCCGTGTTGTAATGGCACTGAACCTAAGCGGGGGAAGCAGCGAGCAAATTATGGAGCATATTCATAAACCCCAGAACGCACTGATGCATCAAAAAATACAAAAGGTTATCATCAACGGCGTCCCCCCGATCCTGACAGAGATCATCCGCGAAGGCATCCAGCAGGGCCTGTTCAGCACACCCTTCCCGTACGAATGCATGGAGATGGTTGTGATTTATGCGAGTACCGTTTTTGATGATGATCTGGTCGTTATGACAGAGAAGGAGCGCAGCTCGCGAATTGTGGCCTTTGTTTGCAACGTGGAGAGGCTGCTCGGAGCAGAAAGCGGAAGCCTTATGGACGTTATGGGGATGTTTGGAGAGGGAGATGAAAGCAGCCGTGATTAAACCAGGGAAGTCTTTCAAGAAATTTCTCCTCTTATGGTCGGGACAGCTGGTTTCAACAATAGGAAACGGTCTGACGTCGTTCGGGCTTGGGATCTATGTTTTTCAGCAGACGGGAAAGGCATCGGCTATGGCGCTGGTAACCTTGCTTGCGTTTATGCCGTCGCTCTTTTTGAGCGCTTTTGCCGGAGTGCTCGCGGACCGGTATGACCGCAGGCTTTTAATGATATTAGGGGATAGCCTTTCCGCGATAGGGCTTGTATTCATCCTCGTTTGCTTGCTTCGCGGAGAAGCGCAGCTATGGCAGATATGCGTCGGGGTTGCCATGAGCTCCGTGTTTTCATCACTGCTTGATCCTGCATATAAAGCTACGGTTACGGATTTGCTTACCGAGGAGCAGTACACACAGGCAAGCGGTCTTGTCCAGCTGGCGGGCTCGGCCAAATTTCTGATTTCTCCGATCCTTGCGGGTTTTTTGCTCACGATTGCAGACATAAAGCTGCTGCTTGTTATCGACATTTGCACTTTTTTTGTTACCGTGGGTACTACGCTCGCTGTCCGCAGCGGCATTGCTTCCAAGACCGGTCATCAGGTTACATCGTTTATTCGCGAATTTATAGACGGGTGGAATGCGGTTTCCAGAAACAAGGGTGTGTTTGTTCTGGTGATCATGACATCGGTGCTGACATTTTACCTTGGGGTGATGGAGACACTCACGATACCGATGCTGCTTACCTTTACGAACAGCTCGATGATCGGAACGTATTGAAACTATTGTGGCTTCAGGAATGCTCGTGTCCAGTATGATGTTAGGATTTCTTCCGATAAAAAAAGATTATGTGAAAATCCTTTCGATTTCGCTGTTTTGCGTAGGCGCTTGTATGGCAGCTTTTGGAGCTCGTGAAAATATCGTCTGGATATGTATTTCGGGATTCCTGTTTTTTGCCATGCTTCCGTTTGCCAACATGAGTCTGGATTTTTTGGTTCGCACCAACATGGATAATGCGGTTCAAGGCAGAGCGTGGGCGTTTATCGGAATCCTGTCCCAGCTTGGATTTGTTGCCGCTTATGCGCTATCGGGTGTTATGGCAGATTATGTGTTCACTCCATTATTGGTTGAAGGCGGAGCGCTTGCTGGGAGTGTGGGGAAAGTCATCGGCATCGGCCTTGGCAGAGGAATGGGATTTCTCATCATCATCGCCGGGGTGCTGTTATGCGTAACTTCGGCCGTTCTGTATAAGCTGCGATCGGTCAGAATGCTAGAAGACAGAGGTGGCTTATGTATTCCAGAATAATTCGCAATGATATATCCAAAAGCAAATTAATCACGTTGACAACCATGATATTTGTTGCAGCAGCAGCGATGCTCGTTTCGCTGGCCGTGATACTCGTTGTCAATCTTTCCGGTGCGATAGATACACTTATGAAACGGGCGGAAACGCCGCATTTTATGCAGATGCATTCGGGTGAGATCAATACGGATCGACTCACAGCTTTTGCGGAGCAGCATGGGAATGTTGATGAATTTCAGGTGCTTGAATTTGTCAACATGGACGGCGCACGCATCATATTAGGCGACAACTCGCTTACCCATAATGTTCAGGATAACGGGTTCAGCATGCAGAGCGACAAGTTCGATTATCTTCTTGATCTTGACGGAAACGTCATCCATGTATCCGACGGCGAGTTATATGTTCCCATCCATTATATGAGGGACAACACCACGAAGGTCGGTGACAAGGCACGAATAAGTGGAAAGGAATTTACCGTTGCGGGATTTCTCCGCGATTCGCAGATGAATTCCACACTCTCCTCCTCCAAGAGATTTCTTGTAAGCAGCCATGATTACGCGGCAATTAAAAACCTCGGGACCACGGAGTATCTGATTGAGTTCAGATTAAAGGATTTGTCAGCGCTTGGCGCATTCGAAACCGATTATGCCTCTGCAGGTCTTGAAGCGAACGGACCCGTGATTACATATCCCCTATTCAAAACAATCAACGCCATTTCCGACGGGATGATGATTGGGGTTATCCTTCTTGTGAGCGTGCTGGTCGTTGCTATCGCTTTGATGTGCATACGCTTTACGCTGCTTGCCAAAATCGAAGACGATTACCGCCAAATTGGCGTTATGAAGGCAATGGGGATGCGTATATCCGACATGAAGAGGATGTATCTTGCCAAATATGCGGTGATTGCGGCTGCGGGCAGTATTCTCGGGTTTGCACTTTCATTGGTGTTCAAAGGCATGCTTCTTGAGAATATCCGGCTTTACATGGGGGAAAGCGAACATTCTTCTTCAGCATTGTTGTACGGAATCTTCGGCATACTGCTGGTATTCCTTGCAATGATGGCTTATGTAAATGGAGTGCTGAGGCGCTTTCGAAAAATATCAGCCGCGGAAGCCATACGTTTTGGCAATTCACAGGGGCATACCGCAGGCGCTAGGCGTCTGAGCTTAAGCAGGAACAGGCTGCTTAACACGAATGTTGTTCTCGGTATCCAAGACGTTCTCGCAAGGAAAAGACTTTACGCCACCATGCTAACGGTGCTGGTCATTTCGGCATTTATCATGATTGTTCCCCATAACCTGTACAGCACGATTTCATCGAAAGGCTTCATTCAATATATGGGTATCGGAAACTACGATATGCGTATGGACATTCAGCAGACTGACAATATATCCGAAAAAGCCGCAGAAGTACTAAAAAAGATGACAAGCGACAGTGCCATTTCACAGTATGCCGTGCTTGCAACAAAATCGTTCAAAGTGAAGACATTGGATGGCACGGAAGAAAATATAAAAATTGAGCTCGGCGACCATTCGATATTCCCCATTGCGTATTCCCAAGGCAAAGCACCCGCCGCAGAAGATGAAATTGCGCTTTCTTCTCTGAACGCCGATGAACTGGGCATAGGGGTCGGAGAAACCATGACTGTAGTTGTTGAAGGGAAGGAGAAAATTCTCACGGTTAGCGGCATCTATTCCGACATCACCAATGGAGGCAAAACCGCAAAGGCTGTTTTCCCTGACCAATCGGCGGATACGATGTGGTACGTGATCTGTGCGGAGCTTTCCGATCCATCTCTCATCAATAGCATGGTTTCGGAATATGCGAGCAAATTTAATTATGCAAAGGTTTCGGACATTGACAAATATATTGCACAGACATTCGGCTCGACGATAAGCGCCGTCCATAAGGCCTCCTATGCCGCCATTCTTGTCGCGATAATGATAACGGTACTGGTTACTCTGTTGTTTATGAAAATGCTTGTTGCAAAGGACAGATACTCCATCGGCGTTATGAAGGTGTTAGGCTTTACAAGCTCAGATATTAGGGCGCAGTATGTCACGCGTTCGGTATTCGTTCTGATACTCGGAATGGTGCTTGGCATACTTCTGGCGAACACGCTCGGAGAAATGCTGGCGGGGGTGGTCATCTCCATGTTTGGAGCGTCGACGTTTCATTTTGCGGTCAATCCGCTTTCGGCGTATCTGCTTAGCCCGCTGATGATGATCGGCTCGGTACTTATTGCAACCATAATCGGCACATCGGGCATGGGTCACATTAAAATTTCTGAAAACATAAAGGGGTAGGCATATGAAAAAGATGTTGATCGGTGACCATATCGTAAAATCTTTTGGCGAGGGTGATGAGAAGCACCATGTTCTGGACGGAGTGTCCGCCTATATCAATGAGGGCGAATTCGTTGCGGTTATGGGACCTTCTGGCTCGGGAAAATCAACGCTGTTGTTTGCGCTGAGCGGAACGGATGTCGTTGATGACGGTAAGGTAGTATTTGACGGCAGGGATTTAACGACGGCTTCGGAGAATGAGCTGGCTGATATACGCAGAACCCAGATGGGGTTTGTGTTTCAACAGCCGACGATGCTGAACAACCTGAATATCCTCGACAACATCATTCTCCCGTCTCTGCGGGACAACCGAAAAAACGTTGCAAACATAACGGCAAAAGCAAGAACGCTAATGAAAAGGGTAGGTATCGCGGAGCTTGAAAAGCGCGACATTACCCAGGTATCGGGAGGCCAGCTCCAGCGTGCCGGAATATGCCGCGCGCTGATGAACAATCCGAGAATCATCTTCGGCGATGAGCCTACGGGCGCGCTCAACTCAACGTCCGCGCAGGAAATGATGGACTTGTTTTCCGAGATCAACGCGGAAGGTACGGCGGTTATGCTTGTCACTCATGACGCCAACGTGGCTGCCCGAACGGAGCGAATTATGTTTATGCGCGACGGCAGCATTGTCAGTGAGCTCCAACTTCCCAAGTATGACGGAACGGATATGGAGGGCAGGATTGAACACGTTACAGTGAAAATGCGTGAAATCGGGATATGACACGATCTCATCGATAGGGTCAATATGAACTTTTGAATGCATTCAAGGCGCAGCCCTAGCGTCCTTTATTCAACGGATGTATAATCATGGAAAATGCTCGAAAAGGGAGTGTTTTCCATGGAGCTTCAAGAAATTAATCGAGAATTAAAAGAGACAAGGAACGAGTTACTTGGCATCCTCAAGGGCTTGGATGGAGATCAACTAAACAGACGGCACGACTCCAACAGCTGGAGCATCAGTCAGATATGTCAACACTTATGTAAAACAGAAGAATTATATGTTGCAGCAATAAAAAGAGGACTAAAGAGCACGGATGATTCAATCTTAGAGAATAAACCTTTGGAATTTCTGCTGGACAGAAGTAAAAAGCTAGTGGCTCCCGACATTGCCAGACCAACGGATGAGATTATGGAGCATAAGGAAATGGTGGAGAAGCTCCATCAGTCAAGAGCAAAGTTAACGGAACTTCTAAATTTATTAGAAGATCCGTCCATCCTAAGCAGAAGACATTTTGTCCATCCCGTCTTTAAAGAGATGTTATTGATTGAATGGGTTAGGTCGCTGTACCTGCATGAACAAAGGCATCTTCAACAAATAAATGAAATTATCGAAGGATTTAAGTGATGCTTTGAAAATTCCCACAAGGGTTGGAACATCTATTGAATTCATACATGACAGCCCTTGTTCAAGTTTGGTTTTTTTATTTAATTGATCCTGCTAATTCTATGATTTCTTGTTCGCTCATAACATCATCTTCTGTATAATCAGTCACCGTGACTACTATTTTCCAATCTCCTTTTTCAAAATAAAGGTGTGGAACATGGATGAACTCTGGACTAGTAATCAATGTAGCCGTGACGTCTTGAATTGAAATTTCCTTCACTAGCGCTGTACCAGTAGTTTGTGCGTAAAACTCAGGCTGTCTATTGTTTTTATAATTAGCTATGACTTCATAGTAGCGGTCATTCGTACGTATGGTATAGTCATACCCAAGAGGTGAATCATCCTCTTTTCTAGTTCTAATTTCTCTTTGCCCAGACATCCCATCTAATGGATCAGGCCATGGAATAGAGATTCCAAGCGACTTCTCTGCCTCCTCCTTGTTTAAAACTAGAGATCGGGCATCACCTGCAGTATTCGCCCATGAATAACCGATTTCAGCATTTTTCACGTTTTTAATCCATTTAACCTCTATAAACTGCTCAATGAACGCCCGAACTGGGGATTGAGATAGGGTAAGAAAGCATAGTGAGCCAAGAATAGATAAAACAATGATTCGTTTTCGATAAATACGACGATTTGGATGACCGCCTGATTTTCTGTTTGAATATTTTTCCCATATATTCTCGAATACAACAGATGCGTGTTTAGAGTCAATATGGGTATGTAATGCATCCTTAATATCCGACCGGTTAATTTGTTTCATGGTAAGCTCTCCTTTTGCGAAATTCAAAAGCTTCATTTTCCAGCATCTGTTTACGAAGCGTAGTTAAAGCTGCATTGAGTCTTGATTTGCAAGTACCTAATGGTATACCTAAGGCTTCAGAAACTTCACTCAGCTTCAACTCAGCATAATAATGAAGTACGATGATTTCTTTGCTTTTCAATGATAGCTGGTTAATTTCTTTCCAAAGTTGCAGAGATTCTTCATTTTGTATGATCTTGTTTTCAATTAAATCCTCATCAGCCGTTTCTGGTGTGAACCCGATGAATTTCAACCATTTTTGCTTGCGAAGCATGTTACGCATCGTATTTATCGTTATTTTATAAATCCAAGGCTGTATCGACTTAGTGGAATCGTATGTATTAAATTTTCTGAACACTCGGATAAAAGTCTCTTGCGTAATGTCATCAGCAAGTGCCTCCGATCTTGTTATCAGCAATGCGGTTTGATAAACATACATAGAATATTCGGTAAATAACTGTTTGGCTTCATCCTGTGTTATTTCAGGTAACATCAAATCACCCCCTTTTTGTTTGTTTTTCACCTTATATACACACTCAGACAAGATTTGGTTCGGTAGATTTTGATTTTTATTGAATCCTATCAACATGTACTCTTGAGTTTATAGGGATCGGTCGCATATTTCGATGGTCAATTTCGTTAACGTTGAGGAGATGTATCAACCATTGTTCATCAAAAAAAGGCTAACCGCACGCGGTTAAGCCTTTTTGGTTTGCATACAGCTCGATTCCCGGCTATGTGCCATGAAACCTTGAATACGAAGTAGTTGTTAAATCGCAGCTCTTACTCCTTCACAGAGCCAATCAGCAGGCCTTTAATAAAATACCGCTGCAGGAACGGATAGAACAGCACCACCGGGCCAATCGTCAGAATGGCGGTGGCCATCTTCACCGATTCCTGAGGGAGCGTCTGGCTGCCGAGGATGGCTCCGCTGCTCTGCATCTGCTGGATCATGCTGATCTCGGAGTTCAGCTTAAACAGCAGGTATTGCAGGGGATACAGCTTCTCGTTGTCCACGAGCATGATGGCGTTAAACCAGTTGTTCCAGTAGGCGATGCCGTAGAACAGCGTGATGGTGGCAAGGACGGGCATGCACAGCGGGAAGAAGATCCGAAACGCGATATAGAAATCGCTGGCTCCATCGATTTTGGCTGCCTCCGTGAGGGACGGCGGAATCTGGGACATGTAGTTGCGCACGAGGAACAGATTGAACGGGTTGAATACCAAGGACGGAATGATCAGGGCCCAGATCGTGTTGTTCATACCGAGATTGAGGTTGATCAGATACCAGGGCACCAAACCCGTATTAAACACCATTGTAATGAAAAAGAACAGTCCAAGTCCGTTGCGGTAACGGATATGCTTGGCGGCCAGCGTATATCCGGCCATGGACGTAATCGTGACGGCAAGGATTGTGCCAATCACCGTCACGAAGATCGAGATCATGTAACTCTGGTACAGCGGCGTGCTGCCGAACAGGAGCAGCTTGTACGCATCCAGTGACAGCTCACTCGGAAACAGCTGGTACCCGAATTGTTTAATGCTGGCTTCATCCGTGAAGGAGACCATAAGCACGAGCAGCATGGGCAGGATGCAGAGGATGGAGATGATACCGATCAGGGCGGCGTTTACGGCGTCGAAAAATTTAGGTCTGGACGTCATCTAAGTTTCGCTCCTTTCCGAATGGTTCCGGCACATCTAGAACAAAGCATGATCCGGATTTACCTTCTTCACGATTTTGTTGCTGCCCCATACGAGAATAAAGCCGACCACGGATTGATACAGTCCGACGGCCATCGCTTGAGCCGGATTTCCGATGGTGCGGAGAGAACGGAACACATACGTGTCGATGACGTCGACGGTGGGATACAGCAGCCCGTTGTCCTTCACGATGGCATAGATCATGTCGAAGCTGCCGTACATGATTTTGCCCAAGGCCAGCAGGGTCAGGATGGTTATGGTCGGCAGCATGAGCGGTATGGTGATATGACGGATAAGCTGCCAGCGGCTCGCCCCGTCGATCCGGCCAGCCTCGTAATAACTGTCGTCAATTCCCGTAATGGCTGCCAGATAGATGACGAGGTTCATTCCGATGTCCTTCCACACCGCCGCGGTCGTAAGAATCCACGTCCAGTATTGCGGAGAGGCGTACCAGTTGACGGGATCGACATGGAAGAACGCCAAGATGCGGTTCAGGATGCCGTAGTCGGTAGACAGCAAGCTGTAGACAATGTAGCTGACGATGACCCAGGACAAAAAATGCGGAAACAATATCGTGGATTGGGTCACCCTTGAGAACCAGCGGCTGCGGAGCTCATTGAACAGAATGGCCAGTGCCATGGCTGCGAGCGTGCCAACCATGATGAATAAAAAATTGAGCTTCAGGGTGTTGAACGTAACCTCAAGCGCCCTGGGAGACGAGAAGAAAAACTTGAAATTGTCAAAGCCGACCCAGGCGGAATTAAAGAGACCTGTCTTGAAGTTGAATTTTTGGAACGCAATGAGCATGTACGGAAGCGTGAAATAACCGAAGACCAGTGTATAGATGGCAGCCGGTACGACGAGCAGGTAGGCGGATCCATTCGAGCGGATTTCGCGCAGGAAGCCGGAGCGGTTTTTTTTCACAGGTAGCACGTCCTTTCGTTTGTGATGGGGGCTGCAAGCTTCAGCGGTTCTGATTCGAGTGTAAAGAGAGTTGCCGTGTGCAGTAAACTATGAAAATGGAGTTTGGGCGGATTGAAGGGAGATAAGGCTGCTTTAAAAAACGGCAAAAACTTCAAATTTGAGTGTTCAGCACAGCGTTGTCCGGATTGAATAATCCCGAAAACCCCTTATACTGTAAGGGTTCTGGCTAATGATGCTCCTAAAGAATAGCCTGGGGATCAAAATAAAGAATGCGTTTTCATATTGATGAATGTCCTAAGCATATGTAAGATGAGAGTAAACCAATAATCCGGTCCAAGTATTCGAATTGCTAGAAAACATGATTAAATTAACATATAGACTACATATAATGTTAGTAATGTTCATAGAAGATGGGAAATTTTGTAACTCCGAGAATTTCATTTTAACTTATAACAACCAGATGGCAAGGAGGGAGAAAATGATCCGGCAGCGATTATTCCGCTATGCGGTCTACCGAAATATGTTTCTCAGCTTTATTTTGCTTACGGCAGCCATGATTGCCCTCGTAACCGTTGTCCTGTTCATGATGTTCTCCTGGAGCACCGCGAAGGAGGTAGGAAAAATATCCGAGTCGATGCTGAAGCAGAACAGCGCCGTATCGAGCGTAATCCGTGATCAGGTTTATAACGTAGGCAATCTTCTGCTCAGCGACAAGGAGATCGTGGGCGTCCTGTTGGACAAAGAGGCCGATCCGGTGAAGCAGTACGGGGTGTTTGGCACCCTTAACCGAATTCAGTCCACGTATCCGTTCATCCATTCAATCGGAATTTATAATGGCTCGAATAACACATATCTGAATACAAAAGGGATTACCAAGGATCAGGAGAAGGCATTGCTGGAGGAGATCAACCGCAAGAACACATCCTATTTCCACCTGTTCCCGCGCAGGATCTCTTCCGCTACTTCGGCGAACCGGAGCGAAGATGTCCTTACCTTCGTCCTCCTGCCGAGCTATTATTCGCCGCTAAGCTCCAAAGGCGCAATCGTGATCAACATGAGTACCGACACCATTCAGGATCTTATCGGGGGTTATCGCAACGAAGCGGTGGATTCACTGCACGTCATCGATGACAAGGGGACCATCATTACCCATTCGGATCGATCCCGGTTCATGGAGGATATTTCGCAGGAATCCTACGTCCAGTCGATTCTGGCTTACGGACAAGGAGAGCGGTTATTTCACCCGCTCCATTGACGGACGCAAGAGTCTCGTCACCTACGTCAAGTCCAAGGATATGAACTGGACGTTTATCAGCGTAAGCCAGTATCAAAATCTGCTGTTCAACATGCAGGCCCTGCGAACGTCAGCGCTGGTTCTTGCTCTGGCATGCTTCGCCGTCAGCATGTTCCTCTCGATTTGGCTTACGCATCATGCTTACAACCCGATCCGCCACCTGCTGGAGAAGATGAGCGCCATTCCGAAAGTGAAGGATCGGCGGCAGATCAACGAATTCGCCATATTAGACATGACTTACGCCGAGATGACCGAGAAAATGCGATCGATGGAGTCCGAGGCTTCGGTCGCGCGTCAGGCCCATGTGCTGCAGCTGCTCAAGGGCGGCGACGAGACGGCATTCCACCGTCTGGCCGGGGAAGGCAAGGGGCCTTACTTTCTGGCAGTAGCTCTTCTACTCGATAGCGAGGACGGATCGCCCGGCGGTGAGGACGAGGAGCTGCAATCGTATGCATGCGCAGCTGTAGCCCGGGCAGCCCAGCACATGCTGGAGCCGGAGGGAGCCAGCGTGGCGGCCGTGGGCGATGGGACGGTAGCGATCCTTCTCCCTATGAAGCAGAGCCGTCCCCCGCTTCATGTATTAGGCATGTTGGAGGAGCTCCAGGGTGAGATTCTCCGCACGCTCCGCGTGTCCGTTACCGTCGGTATCGGAACCGCTGCGCAGACGTACGAGGAGCTGCGTGAATCGTTCGATTGTGCGCAGTCCTGCTTCCGGCAGCGCTTCTTCGAAGGCAAGGGCAGGCTGTTCCAGGCCGATCCGGTCATTATCGCCGTGACCGAGCCTTCCGAAGCGCAGTATCCGGACAAGCGTGAGAAGCGTATCATCGATGCCATCAAACTGCAGCAGAGCGATAAACTGGAGAAGGAAATCGATCAGTGGATCAAGGAGATTCGCGATTACAACTACCATGAAGTTATGTTTTTCATCAATCAATTCATTGGGGGCCTGTACAAGCAGCTCAATGTACACACGGTGAAAAATAGGGAAAGCGCAGACCTCTTCCTCGGTTTCACGCGTCGGATTACGCGCTTCCAGACGCTTCAGGAAACCGCGGATGCCTTGAAGGAACTCGCTCTGCAGCTCTGCAGCCTCTCCGAGGAATCGGGTGCGGTTCGGCATGCGGAGGTGGTGGATTTTATCCAGATGTACGTACGCAAGCATTACGCGAGGCCGGATATGTCGCTCGAGCAGGTTGCGGGCGAGGTGAAGCTGTCCCGGAGCTATGTCGGCAAGCTGTTTAAGGCGCATTGCGAGCTGTCGTTTAACGATTACCTGAATGCCGTCCGACTGGAGAAGGCGAGGGAACTGCTCGCCAGCACCGAGGATTCGGTTCAATCGATCAGCGAACAGGTAGGCATTCTGAATACAACCTATTTCTATACGCTGTTTAAGAAGCACTATCAGATCTCGCCGGCACAGTTCCGAAGCCAGCATGCAATCGAGACGAAAAAGGCGCAGTGAGGGGCAGCTAAGATGCGGGTTCAACAATTCGGATTTTGTTCGACGCCGAGATTACTTCCTGATCTGATTCGTGATCAAAGAAGGCTTCCTGACAGCCGTTTAAAGCGTTTTAAAATGGCGAAAACCATGATTTTGAAGTATACGCCATCCCTGATGTCTCCTTAAGATAGGAATCGTACAGCATGATAGGAATTACAGCATGACAAAACCAAATGAAGTCAGGGGGAGACACGCATAGAAAAAAAGGAAAAGCGCTAGCACTATGGTTGGCCGCAATATTTATGGTTTCTGTGATCGCGGGCTGTTCCGGTGGAGGCGATTCCGGCGGCGAGAGCGGATCGGCGAGCGGAGAGAACGGCGGCGGGGATAAGCTCCCGGTCCGGTATTTGCTTCCGGGCTCCGCGCCGCAGGGCTTGGAAGCAGCGGTCCAAGCGATTAACGAGAAGCTTGAGGCCGATGGTCTGAACCTCACGTATGAACCGACATACATCGCGTGGGACGTATGGGATCAGAAGACCAATCTTATGATGTCGACGGGCGAGGAATTTGAGCTGATCGCGATCATGCATGATACAAAAGGACCGACGGTTCTTGCCGGCAGCGGCGGGATCATTCCGATCGACGATCTGCTGGATCAATACGGCAGCGAGCTGAAAGCTTCCATGCCGGACTGGATCTGGGAATCGTCCAAAATAAACGGCAAGATTACTTACGTGCCGAACTTCTGGGCGGATACCGCTTATAATGACGGCATGTTCACGATTCGGACCGATCTGCTCGAAGCGAATGGTTTGCAGGCTCCAACATCCCCGGAGGAGCTGCTGGATGCGGCGGAGACGCTGCAGAAGAACTGGCCGCAGGACAACAAGAACGTGTATATCAAAATGCTGGAGGAGCCTGCCTACTTCCTGCATACAACGTACGACACGTATCCTTTTACGGTGGCGGACAACATGATCTACATCGATCAGCAGGGGAATGTGAAGTCCTGGTTTGAGACCGAGGAATTCAAAAAAGACGTGCAGTTCATGAATGAGGCGTACCAGCGTGGACTGATCATGAGCGATCTGCTCACGACACCATCGGAGGTTATTAACCAGGAGGAGCTGGTCGGACGTTATCTGTATCGTCCGGGAGACGTTGGCGTGAGCGACACGATCCGTCAGTCGTTTCCGGAAGCCAAGCTGGATATTTATTATTTGGCTGAACAGCCGAAATTCAGATCCTACGCGATCCGCAATTCCAACGGAATCTCGGCTACGTCTCCGCACCCGGAGGCCGGTGTTCAATTCTTGAATTGGGTGTACAGCAGCCAGGAGAACATGGACCTTGTCCAAAGCGGTGTGAAGGATGTGCATTGGAAGGATACCGGAAAGAATACGAAGGATTATCTTGCGAAGAACGAGAACGGTTCCCCAGCTTATGAGCTTCCGTACTGGCTGCTCGGTCATGTGGAGATGAATCGTTATCCAACAAATACGGATCCTGCACGACTGGAGCGGCGGACGTCGATTTCCGACGATGCTGTAAATAGCATCACGATCGGTTTCACCTTCGACCCGACAAACGTCGCTTCCCAGTACGCGAATTGTATTGCCGAGTTGAAGACCAGCGTCTATCCTGTGATGCACGGGGTCGTGAAATACGAGGATGCCTACGATAAAATGCTGGCTGCGATGAAGTCTGCCGGTCTCAATGAGGTCGTGGCGGAATATAAACGGCAATTCGATGAGTGGAGAGCCGGTCAATCGTAAATACAGTCGCAATAGGCGCAGTGCAACATCATATAACCGGGCAATCCCTGCCCCGGCCTTAGTGCCGGAGAGGGATTGCTTTTTTTGTGCATAAACCAATCATAAAGCAGGCTGCGAGGGGAGGCTTGGCGGAAGCAGGTGTTCAGACGTTACCCGCAGCCCCGCCCCATAGCTTCAATTTCCCGATATTGGCCAATTTCAAAGTTTTCTCTCAAAAGTAAAGTGTTCAAGACAGGAATTCCCGAGCTAGAGTAAAGGTCAGACGAAGCCTGGAGGCTTCTCGCAGGACAAATAGACGACAATTACGATCGGGGCTGTCCGCATAACAAGAGCTGGGGCAGCATAAGGAGGACGTTGTTCATGACCAAGCAAGCACAAGCCATCCGGAAGGGCTGGCAATGGTTTACGGAAAGCCGGTACGGCATGTTTATTCATTTCGGACCTTATGCCCAGTATGGGCGAGGCGAGCAGGTTCTGTTCCGGGAGCATTTGGACCAGGCGGAATACGTAAGGAAAGCCTGCGAGTGGAATCCGGAATTTTTTGACGCCGAGCTGTGGGCGTACACGGCACGCAAGGCGGGTATGAAATATGCCTGCTTGACGACTCGTCACCATGACGGATACTGCTTGTGGGACACGGAGACGACGGATTATTCGAGCGCGAAGCAGGCGCCGGGCAGGGATCTGGTCCGCGAATTCACCGATGCATTCCGTGCCCAGGGACTTCGGGTCGGCTTGTATTATTCCTGGATCGATTGGCGCATCCCGGCTTACTTCGACGGACCGGAGAAGGATCCGGAGGGCTGGGAAACGATGAAGCGGTATTTGCATGCCCAGGTAGAGGAGCTGGTCACGAAATACGGGCGCATCGATCATTTCTTTTTTGACGGGGTCTGGCCGCGAACGGCGGAGGACCTTGAGAGCATCAAGCTGGTCGAGCGGATGAAGTCGATTCAGCCGGATATTCTGGTCAACAACCGCCTCGGTCTGTCCGAGGAGGAGAAGCTGCATGCGGACGGTGGCGGCGGATCGGGTGATTCGGAGGTGCTGGGCGACTTCGGCTCCCCGGAGCATGTCATCGTCCCGGATCAGAAGCGTCTGTGGGAATCCAACCAGGTGACAACGTGGCGGCTGTGGGGTTACACGAACGGCGAACGATGGCGTCCTGCCGATGTCCTGCTCGACATGCTGTGCGAATGCGCGGAGAAAGGCGGAGCTGCTGGAGGGAATTTGCTGCTTAATGTTGGGCCGCAGCCTGACGGGCAGCTTCCTCCGGCATTCGTGGAGCGGGCGCTGAAGATCGGCGAATGGCTGGATGTTCACGGGGAGGCCATCTACGGCTCCGACGGCGGGAACCTTACAGAGTTCATTTCCTACGGGCGGCAGACGCTGAAAGGCAACCAGCTGTTTCTCATTATTCGTTTCTGGGACGGCCGTCCGATGCTGAGGCTGGCGGATTTGGTGACACCGGTATCCCGGGTTACGCTGCTGACGACGGGACAGGAGTTGTCGTTCCGGCAGGAGGACGATGTGCTGTATATCGAGGGGCTGCCGCGGGAACGTCCGACCGAGTTGTTCCCGGTTATCCGTATCGAATGCGAGAGCCGGCCGCAGACCAATCAATGGGGCTTGGAGCGCCTCTGGACCGGCGATCATTCCCGAATCGCCGACTGGGCCAGGACGCGAGGGACATCCGTTTATGTCGATGGTCAGCCTAGAGCGAGAAAGGAGTAGTCCATGAGAACGCTGGTATTTTACGATGAACATTTTCCTTATGAAGGCGAGCGCCCGTCCGAGAAGGCGCTGGAACAATTGCGAGGATGGGGGGAGGTTGCTGATGCTGCGGCTGTAGGAGAGCGGCTGGCGGAAGGCGGCTGGGACGTGCTCCTGCATCTGCATGGACCGTACTTTCCGAAAGCGGTATGGACGACCATCGAGGCATATCTGAAGACCGGTGGAGGTTTAGTGCATGCGGGTGGTGTGCCTTTCCGCAGACCTGTTCGAGAGCTGGACGGAGCCTGGCATATCGAACGCGAACAGTTGGCTTATCATCAGCGAATGGATATCCACGATGTGCTGAAGGTCGATGTGTCGCGCGTCCAGGGGCTGAAGACCTCCGCCGAGTATCCAATCCTGCAGGGGCGCGGGGATCTGTTCGGCATCGAGCCGACCTGGGGCTTGACGCTGCATCCGACCAAAGCAAGTGATATTCCGTCCGAGATGGGGGCAGGCGGTCCGATGGACGCCGTTATCTCACCGCTGCTGACAGGTGTGGATCGAGATCAGCGCGAGCGGTCTGCTCCGATTGTCATGTTAGAGCAGCATAAAGGTGATTTCGCAGGCGGGCGCTGGATTCTGATCAACCAGCAGCTGCGGGCTTCGTTCTGGGAGACGGAAGGGCTTGACGTTCTGAAAGATTTGGCCGAATACGCTGGAATGGGCGTTACGGAGCTGTGGCTGAAGCCGAATTATGCTTCCTACGAGCCGGGCGAGGAGATGCGATTGACGGTTCAGCTTCAGGCTCTGTCCAGAACGTCCGTCCCGGCATCACGCTGGCATTTTGCGGTTTGCGTCATGAAGAAAGACAACGGAGAGATTGTCTGGACCGGGCACGCGAGGTCGGAAGCCGGTATGGAGCAGCGGGATCTGCAGCAGCTTCACTTGTCTGTGCCGGTAAGGCTGGAAGCGGGCCTGTACCGGATCGTGTGCGAAGCCGAGTCCGAGTCCGGGGAGCGTCGCTGCCTGACCCAAGCGGTCTGGGGTGTTGACCGTCCTCTGCTGCAAGCTGGGGAAAGGCTGGAATGCGGGCGCGATTACTTCCGCCGCGGAGGCCGATCTGTTCCGATCGTTGGGATGACATATATGACCTCCGACGTCGCGCGGAAATTTCTCCATCTGCCAAACGTTCAGCGGTGGGATGCGGATATGGCGGAGATGAAGAGGGCAGGGATCAATCTGATCCGGACAGGCATTTGGACAGGATACCGAATGATCATGTTTGCCGACGGCCATGCGACTGAGGACGTGATGCGGGCGATCGATGCCTTTATTCTGACCGCCAAGCGACATGAGCTGGAAGTGACATTTACCTTCTTCTCCTTCGCTCCAGAGGCTTGGGAAGGCGTGAATCCGTATCTGGATCCGCGATCGGTGGAAGCACAGAAACGCTTCATTGCTTCTATCGTAGGGCGTCACAGGGGAACGACCAACGTGCATTGGGACTTGATCAATGAGCCTTCGCTGTTCGATCCGAAGCGGATCTTCGAGGGGCCGGTATCGATAGGGGACCGGTTCGAACGACAAGCCTGGTCCGAGTGGCTGCGGCAGCGCCATGGGAATGATCTCTCGCTGCTTCAGGAGCGCTGGAACATGACGCCGGGTGAACTACCGTCATTCGACTCCGCACCGACGCCGAGTCCTGACGATAAGCTGTTCAACAGCGTGCTGCAGCCGAAGAAGTGGGGGCCGTGGCTTGACTTCACGCTGTTTACCATGGATATGCACAACCGGTGGGCATCTGAGCTCATCGGCACTATTCGCCGCTCCGATCCCCGTCAGCTGGTGACGGTCGGGCAGGATGAAGGCATCTGCTCCCAGCGCCCGTCGCCGTCGTTCTACGGCCCTGTCGTTGATTACACTACGGTCCACTCCTGGTGGCAGAACGATCACCTGGCGTGGGACGGCATCTTTACCAAGACGCCGGACAAGCCAAATCTGGTCCAGGAGACCGGCATCATGCACGTGCAGCGTCCGGACGGCGTCGCCAAGCGGACGGAGGAAGAGCTGCGCAGCATCCTGGAACGCAAGTATGCCTATGCGTTTTCGACCGGAGGCTTGCAGTGGATATGGAATATTAATTACTTCATGGATAACGCCAACGAATCCAATATCGGGGCGCTTCGGGCGGATGGAACGCAGAAGCCCGAGGCCGATGTGTCCTATGACTTCGGCAGCTTCATGAAGGAAGCATCCGTCCTGTTTGACGATGAGCGGCAGCTTGAAGATATCGTCGTCGTTTACCCGTACTCGAATGATTTTTCCAGCAGGAAGCTGGCATACGAAGCGACAACGAGGGCCATGCGCACGCTAACGTTCGGGATGAATGTCCATCCACGCGGTATCGGCGAATACCAGTTGGAAGACCTGAAGCGCTATTCGGCCAAGCTCATCATCGTGCCAAGCGCGCACAACTTCGACGATGAAGCGTTTGCCATGCTCCTTGAGCTGGCAAGGGAGGGCAGTACCGTCCTGTGGACCGGACCGCTGCGCACCGATGCTTATTGGGGGGAGGCACTGCACCGTCTGCAGGCAGAGATCGGCGAGACCGTCCAGGCCAACGTACTTCGGGAAGAAATGCTGGAGCTGGCGGGCGAGCGGTTTGCCGTTTCATATGGTGAGCGGAAGATCAATGCGCTGGCAGTGGATCGTCCGCTGGGTCGGTTGGATGGAGCGCTGGAGCCCTTCACGGTAACCTTGGGCAAGGGACGATTTATCTGGTGTCCGCTCCCGGTTGAAATGAATGAGCGCTGGGAACCGATCCAGGCTCTGTATGCGGAAGCCCTTCGCTCCGCGGCCATTTTGCCCGAGCTGGAATGGCTGAAGGGGGGCGAACTCCCGGGGATATATGGCCGCAAGCTGGCATTCGGACAAGGAAGCCTCTATGTCTTTGTCTCCGAGCACGCGGCAAGCGCAGAAATCGAAGTAAGAGACCCGGTTTCCGGGACGGGTTACGCCTTCGTGTTGGAACGGGAGCGAACGGTCATGTCCATGACCGATGCGGAGGGACAGGTGCGAACGGTATACCGGCCGGAGGAGGTTCATATTTGGCAGAGCCCATCGTCCAGACCTTGAGTCGTACGCCCTTCCTCAACAGGCAGGAAGAGGGCTCGATGGAATTCGACTTAGGTACTGCGCGGTGATGCAGCTTTACTGAAGGACACGTTGAGGGAGGTTTTCTCGGCTGATGAATCAGATCGAGAAGCCTCTTTTTTCGTATCGGGGAACATATCATAGGGCAACCCCCACTGTGGTTTTGCGGGTGACGGTGGAAGGAAAAGCGGTCAGCTGAAGTGCTGAACGATCACAAAAAGGATTACCGGAACCCATGGAGAATACGCTTATACGGGCGGTTCCATGCTCATATCGAAGGAAAATTCGGGTTTATTAGACGGAATCGAGTGTTGTTATCTGCATCGTAAATTGCTGAGCGGTCGATATCAAGAATAAGCGAGGAGTGATATGAATGAACGAACAATTCCTTCAATTATACGACTATAACGTTTGGGCGAATGATAGAGTATTGGAACATCTTCAAACATTGCCGGACGACGTGTTCTTTCAAGAAGTGAATGTAGGCTTCAAATCCATTGCGGAAGTTGTCGGCCATCTTGCAGCCGCGGATGAAGTTTGGTTTGCCCGGATCAAGGAAGAAGTTTCTCCTGCCCTAGTCTCGAAATCATTTGCTAGCATTGAGGCAGCTCGTCATTATATGAGCCAGACCCAGACACAGAACCGCGAATACTTGGCATCGGTTCACGATATGGGAAAGCACGTGACGTATAACAAGCATCAGAATTCGATTTCGGAGATTGTTCAACAGGTCGTAAACCATGGAACCTACCATAGAGGCAATATCACCACGATTCTTCGGCATTTGGGACATAAGGGGATATTAACGGATTACATTGCCTTTTTATGGGCGAGGGCGTAATTCCATTATTGCAGTCTAAATAAAGGGACTCCCTGTTACATGACAGACTTTTATGTGGCTGGCGTTCAAGCAGGACCTGAATGTTATGTTAATATAGTTGAAGTATGATGGAATTGAAAGGATGGTTAACATGATTCAATCGATTGTCCATATCGCATTGGTCGTGAAGGATTATGATGAGGCCATAGCCTTTTACACCGGGAAGCTGAACTTTACCTTGGTTGAAGATACCTATCAGCCTGAACAAGACAAACGCTGGGTGGTCGTAGCTCCTCCTGGGTCAGTTGGCACTACGATATTGCTTGCCAAAGCGTCCAAGCCTGAACAAGAGCCTTTTATCGGAAATCAGTCTGGAGGCAGAGTATTCCTGTTCTTGAATACGGATGATTTTTGGAGAGATTATCATGAAATGGTATCGAGAGGTATCGAGTTTGTGAGAGAACCCAAAGAGCAGGATTACGGCATGGTGGCTGTGTTCAAGGATTTATACGGGAATCTGTGGGATTTGCTGGAGCTGAGAGAGAATCATCCATTGATGAAACGGATGAAGTAAGCCAAAATACATAGATTGTATGTCTAAGAAACGTACAGGAGGGGACTCACAGCATGTCCAACATTCTGAATGTGATTGTCATTGCAGCTCACCCGGATGAGCCTGAAATTTACGCGGGGGCCATTTCGGCTTTATATGCAGAAATGGGCCACAGGGTGAAGTTTGTTACGTTAACGGATGGATGCTGCGGTCATCATGAGATGTGCGGAGAAGAACTAATCGCTCGCCGCAAACAAGAAGCGGATGAAGCGGCGAAGCATCTTGGCGTCCTGGAATATGTCGTACTGCCCATTCCGGATGGGGAGTTGATGCCGACACCGGAAGTACGCAAGGAAGTGATTCGTCAAATTCGGGGCTGGGAGGCGGATATCGTCATTACCTTCCATCCGGATGGGCCGGGTCATGTGGACAACCGCAACGCAGGGAAAATCGTACGGGATGCGGCAGATTTTGTGGCAAAGGTGCCCAATGCGGTACCGGAAGTGCCGTCCTTGAAGAAATCCCCGATATTCTTGCTGATGCCGGACTATGCGGCAAGGGCAGCCTATTCACCGGATATCGTCATTGATGCGGGAAGCGTGATCGAGAAGAAATTGCGGGCCTGTGACGCGCATGCTTCCCTAATTCTATGAATTTGCGCCATGGCAAGGCGATTTCTTGCATGAAGTACCGGATACCTGGGAAGAGAAGCGGACGTTCATTCTGAAGTATTGGGATCGTTTCCTGCGTGTGTCCGATGAAGTGCTGCCAACGCTTTCGAAGCTGTATGGTCAAGATTACGCAGCAAGCGTTCGATATGCAGAGCCGTTCGAAATCGCGAATTATGGCAGAAGACCGAATGAAGATGAAATGAAGACCTTGTTTCCTATGTTAACAACGAGTGCACGCGTGTGATCTAATTCAAGATAATTAAGACATACAAAAGAGCGGATTCCTCTCAAAGGAAATCCGCTTTCTTTTATGATCGAGCAATCCAACATATGCATTTGGCCATCTCTACTAGACTTTTTCTATAGGTGTTTCTACAGCAGGACAAAACCCGGGGTTCGTCGAACATAAGAGCTCGGCAAATTGCGGTTGGAGTTTGGTTAGTTCAGCAAAATAACTTCCAATTACATGATTGGCGCTAACCGAACCATTCTGGAAGTTGAGCGGGTTGTGGGTGTGGACATGACTGTAATAATATTTTTTTTCCCGTTTTGGCACCTTGTAGATATGCGGGGGTGCATGTGTCACAACGTCGAACAGGTTGGCGGTGCGGAAGCTGCTCCGAACGTACTTCGTATAGGCCATAGCAAAATCGGGATCGCCTACACGGGGTGACCCATATGTAAACACATGGGGGGTAGTGTGGTCCGTGTTGGCGGCAATATCTACAGCACACAGCGTCGCAAGTGCTCCGCCAAGACTGTGGCCTGTGATATACAAGGTCTTGTCATGAGGCAGCCTGTTAAGCGCGGACATAATCTGGCCTCGGGTGGAGGCGTAGATGTTGGTGAAGCCGCGATGCGTGAGAGAGGGCTCTTTAATATATTTGAAGTTTTTTTGGGAAGCGATGGCATCTGAGATCCAATCTGTTGTGGAGAGAGTCCCCCGAAAGGCAATAATAATCTCATCCGGAGATTCAAGGATAAACCCGAAGCGTTCCGCCACGCCGATTAAGGAGTTCGCTTCAATGGTGTCGTGGAGCGAGTAACGCAGACGGCAGGACAAATGAGCCATCCGTATTGGTGAATTGTGTATAGGTCTGTCCACAGATGGCTGCCAGGAAAATGGCCCACTGTTCTTGTTCCATGCTTGTACCCATGCATATCCCGCCCTTCTGTTCTCCTACACTATATTAGGGAGCGGAGGGAATGGTGCCTAGATGCTCCAAAATGGCGAGTTACACCTCGATCCAAAGGGAATTTGCCGGATTTATTACTCAGAAGGTTTTGGAACAGGCAACTTATATGGTACGATTCAAGAGACATTCATAGGACGACCGATGTATAAGCATATGTGCGCCTTCAGATTGTACTTAATGATCACTAGAGAGAGCAGGGTTATATAGAATGACAGACAATACTCAACAACGCTTCCGTTTCAGCGAAGCGCCCATCTGGGATTTACAACGGACTTATTATGAAGAGCTGGGGATGAAAGCCTGGAATAATGACCAGGTCCCGCAATATATTACGAGCAACCCCATGATTGCAACGGCTTACGCCGAAGTTATATTCGGATTCCTTCGGGACCGGGCCAGTCAAGGGGATATGACCGAGCCCGTTACCATTTTGGAGCTAGGGGCCGGAGCGGGGCGGCTCGGATACCATATCCTGCATAAGCTGTGCGAGCTGAGAGATTATGCAGGAATTGCGCTGCCCCCTTTTCGCTATGTCATGACCGATCTGCCGCAGAAAAATGTCTCCGCTTGGAACCAACATCCTGCGATGCAGACTTATATCGAGCAGGGACTGCTGGATTTCGCAAGGTTTGATGCCGTGCATGACAAGGAATTGAATTTGGTGGTATCGAAGACAACGATCCGACCCGGGGACCTGAAGCAGCCGCTGCTGATTATTGCTAACTATTTCTTTGACGGCATTCCGCAAGAGCTGATTTACGTGGGGGAAGGGAAGATTTTTGAGAGCGATGTTGTCATCGACTTTCCGGAGCAGTATGAGAAGCTTAAGCCGTCTGAAGCGCTGGAGCGAATGAAGCTGGCTTTCGAGCACCGGCGGGCACCCAAATATGAAGAGGAAACCTATCCGTATCGCGATGTGATTGCCCATTACCAGCAAGAGCTGGAGGATTCCCATATCCTGTTTCCGGAGGTGGGGTTGAACTGCCTGGAGCGACTGAATCAGTTGTCAACGTCAGGGTTTCTGCTCCTTACGGCAGATAAGGGAGATCATCGCCTCGAGAACTGGAAATTTGCAGAACCGCCGCAATTGATTTACCATGGCAGCTTCTCGTTAACAACGAACTATCATGCCTTGCAGCATGTGTTCGAGCAAAGAGGCGCGGAGGCGATATTCCCCACCCAGCATTATAAAAATATTAACATCGGCTGCATACTCATGCTGGAAGAGCCAACGACTTATGCTAATACTCGGCTGGCTTACCGCCAGTTTATCGAACGCTTCGGACCTGATGAGTTCTTCCTCTTGAAGGAATGGATCGATCGGAATATTGAAAGCATGGGGATTCAGCAGATTTTGTCCTTTTGGCGTTTGGGTGGTTATGATGCAGAGTTCTTCATCCAGAGCGCCAAGCGCATCTCGAATCTGCTGCCGGAAGCCAATGATGAAGAAATGCTGGATATCCGTAAGGGCATATACATCATGTGGTCATCGTACTACGTGATGGAGCAGCGTTATGACCTGGCTCTGGATGCGGGGCTGGTGCTCTTTGAGATGGATATGTACGAGGATGCGATGTTCTTCCTGAAAGAATCCGTTGAAACGGATGAAGATGAACCTGTGCCCACGGTTTTATATTGTCTCGCAATCTGCTGTTACGAGCTTGAACTCGACGAAGAGGCACTGGAATACACGCGCCAGGCGCTCGTTCTGGAGCCGGATCATGAAGAGGCATTAGCTTTGTTGAAATGCTTTGAGTAAATTCAGGAAAAGAATAGAAATAGCACACACGACCCGGCCCAGAGAATTTCGCAGCCGGGTTGTGCTGCGTAAACCAGTCTGCGCTGGGAGATCAATTAGTACAGATAGCATCTGCGAAGATAGAAGTAGTGGAGTATAATGAATAAGGCATGGATAACAAAATGATGCTGACAGAAATAATATTCACAGAAATAATACAATGATAGGTGAAAACAATGAGAATAGCTTTTTTTGATTCAGGGTTAGGCGGATTAACCGTGTTGTCAGCGGCGATGAGGGAGCTGCCGCAGGAGGACTTTTTATTTTTTGCCGATACCCTGCACGTTCCTTACGGTACCAAAGCCAAGGAGGACGTCAAATCCTACATACATGATGCCATAAAAACCATTATGCAGGAAGAAGTCAAGGCCATTGTGATTGCGTGCAACACGGCTACAAGCATGGCGATATCCGAGCTTAGGAGGACTTATCCTATTCCGATTATTGGTATGGAGCCTGCCGTAAAACCAGCTGTAGAAATCAATCGGTCCAGCGGCAAGCGAATCCTGGTGTTTGCCACCCCATTAACACTAAGGGAATCGAAGTATCGGGATCTGGTCAGACGAGTTGATAGCATGCATATCGTGGATTCCTTGCCTCTGCCAGAGCTGGTGGAATACTGCGAAGCTTTGAATTTTGACCAAAAAATCATGAATGCTTACTTTACCGAGAAGCTTGACGGCTTCGATCTGAATGAGTATGGGACCGTAGTGCTGGGCTGCACCCACTACCCTTTTTACAAGAAGATCTTATCGGATCTGTTGCCTGAACACATCCAAATTATAGACGGCAGTACAGGAACCGTGAACAGGCTGATCCAAGTCTTGCGTGCGAATGATCTGCTCAGCTCCAGCGGTACGCAGGATGTCAGGCTATTAAATTCGAGCCAATCGATGGAGTACGCAGAGAAGATGGAGAAAGCACTGAGCATATACAGGGAAATAGAGAATAGGCAACGGGGATATCCAGAGAGGAATTGAACCCGCTCGGAGCGTCCTCAGTGGCTATTGATCAAAACAACGAATAAAATATGACTGACTACCCATGACCCGACCTAGGATAAGCTTTATTCTTAAGGCCGGGTTGTGTCGTATGGAGGGAGTTAGAATGGATCGTATGCAGCGTTCACTGGATGAGCTAAACGTCCGATTCCAAGAGATGAAGGATAATGAGCCCAGACGATGACCTCAGCAACCGGATATTCGTTTTCTTGAGGCGGCAGATGAAGACGAACAGAAGCCGAGCGAGAGAAGAACAGAAGTTTAAGATGCATTTGCAGCATATTAGAACGGGAGACAGCAATCTATGATAAAATATAATATTTGTTTTGTTCGACGTGGTCATGAGATTTTACTATTAAATCGGGATTACGCGCCATGGATGGGGTGCTGGAATGGAGTAGGGGGCAAGCTGGAGGGCAATGAAACGCCCAGGGAATCGATGATTCGTGAGCTGTATGAGGAGACTCAGATTCAGGAATGCAGCTTAACATTCAAAGGTCTTATCACTTGGACAGCAGATGGCAAAAATCCGGGTGGGATGTACCTTTATGTCGCGGACATACCTGAGGATTACAGCTATGTTACTCCGATTAAAACAGACGAGGGGATATTGGATTGGAAGTCCACGGAATGGATTTTGTCCAAAGGGAATGTTGGAATCGCTGCCAATATTCCGGCATCACTCGAAACGATCTTGCATGATCCGAATTGTTACGAACATCATTGTATATATAAAGACGGTAAATTATGGAAACATGTATCGACTGTGATTAGTGAATTGGTTGAAACGAATGAGAAACAGCGAGCCTCGTTATTTGAGAAGTACCTACATACATCACACGATCCGATTTATCGGTAAAGAGGACCATCTAGCTGAAGCTGAACAAATCATGAGCTGAATAATTAGTTGGTGATGTGACAAGGCCCCTTAAATTGAATCTGGATCGAAAATAAATTCATGGAGATATAAACATGAGGTATACATTACTGAAAAACAGTTTCGTTCCCGTATCATTTGGATTGCTGCTTGCGGCGATCTGGGTGCCGGTCGGGATCATTACGTACATGAACACGTTGGCTGGAAGCATGACTCTAAAATACATCGTACATTTTTTACTTGGATTGCCTCTGATTGTGGTCATATTTGGGCTTATTCTACTTAGAAAAAAATCCGCATATCACATATTTTCGATTTCATATTTGATCTTAACCTTCTTGATTACGGTGCTTATTCCCATAATTGCAGAGTCTTAAGTTTGAATGAGGGAGGGAATGCAGTTGGACACATTGCTTTTCAAGTCTTATATGCAGGAGATTTTTGGATCGTTGCTGGATGATTTTGAAGAAGATGACGAGTATGGCTTTCATCAATTTTCATCGGGTTCCTATAAAAGAATCGGCTATGCAACAAACATAACGCCAGAGATCGTCCAACAAGCCGCTGTACATAAGGTCGATCTGATCATCACGCATCATGATGCGTGGAGTTTTATGTATGGAATGAAAGAACGCTGCCTGGAGTTACTGAGGGAACATGGCATCGCCCATTTTTATGTTCACCTCCCTCTGGACTATGCTGAGTTTGGAACCTGCAATTCGTTACTGCTTGAGCTTGGGGTAGAGCGTATTGTTCAACCATCCCGTCATGTGGAGGGTGACAGTTCGGTAGGCATTGGGCAGCTCAAGTCCCCGACCACGATGGAAAAGCTCGTAGAAACCATGTCCTCTGTGCTAGGTGAGAACGTGTTCTATCAGAAGAACAGCGAAAAAGCGATTCAGAGAATCGGCATGGTAACGGGGGCCGGCAACGGCACCAATCAATTGAGAGAGGCTTTGAGCCATAACTGTGACGTTTACATTACCGGTGAAAAAACGCTCTATACCGTTCAATACGCCAGGTTTATCGGATTGAATATCATCGTGGGCAGTCATACCTTCACCGAAATTTTCGGTGTGCGTTCATTGGCGCAGAAACTTCAGGAAAGGTTCCGGGACATTGAAGTTATACAGCTTACCGAGGAGCATATTGAGGTTGTACATACTTAAAATGATGTCTATTAAACACGTTCCATCCAGTGGCTGAATGGAAAATAGGAGATGATGATCGTTGAACAAAGTAATCGATTATTATAATACGTTTGATGAATGGGGACGGTTGGATAGGGAGCCTGTTGAATTTATCGTTAATCTGCACCATATTTTGGCTATGTTACCTAAGAAAGGCCATGTGCTGGATAATGGAGCTGGTCCTGGGAAATATTCGATGGAGCTGGCGAAGAATGGTTTCGATGTTACCTTAACGGATCTTACGCCAAGACTGGTAGACATTTCGGTTGCAAAGGCAAAGGAATTGAATTTAGAAAAACAGTTTAAAGGCTTTCACAGTGCAGATGCCAAGGATTTGAGTATATTTCATGACGAATTATTCGATGCCTCGTTAATGATGGGACCGTTGTATCATTTGCAGTCGAGGGAAGATAGGGATACGGCAGTACAGGAATTGTACAGGGTTACTCGATCCGGCGGTTACGTATTCGTGGCTTTCATGACGAGAATCCGGCATTTAATGACTTCGTTAATGTACCCTGAACATTGGAAGCCTCATGATCATGTAAGCAGCATTAAGGAGTTTATGAAGACGGGAGTCTTTAATCATAGCGATGAAGGAAGGTTTACCGGAGCGTATTATTACAATATCGAGGATATCAAGCCGTTCATGGAATCGCATGGATTCGAAAGCATCAAGTTGATTGCGTCATCAAGCATAGCGGGGGCGCTCAAGCCGGAGCAGTTTGATTATTGGCGTTCTCGTGGGGAAGACGAATTCCATGAGGTTATGAAGATGATATACCAAGAAGCTGAGAATCCAAGCATCCTGGGGGTTTCATCTCATTTGTTGTATATTGGGCGGAAAAGAACAGAGCATCCGAGCATATAGAGGTTCTTGAATGAGAGAACTTTAGGAGGAATATGAAGATACGGATCCGAAGACTTTTTTTAAGTTACTAGGAGATATTAGAGATCATGTCTGTTGATCGGGTGAGGAAATAAGTGGATTTCAATGTACCGGTTTCGTGGGATACCTACATGATCATACATTGAGAAGGGGAGAACCATGAAAACATGACAAACCTAATCGTACACGAAGTGGCTGACCTGAATGCAGCAGACCTTACCGAGATTTTGAGGGAAAGTACGGAGGAAGGACATAGACACATCAATCGTTTACTCCGAGAATACATAACAGGAACGAACAGGTTTGATCAAGAGTCTGAGGCGTTGTTCGCATGTCGAATGGATCATAGATTGATCGGGATATGCGGATTGAACAGAGATCCTTATGCTGAGGCGAACATTGGCAGGGTTCGAAGGCTCTATGTGTTGAAGGAATTCCGTGGACATGGCGTAGGGCGAAGACTGGTTGAAGCTGTCATTCATATGGCAAGCAGCCATTATAGTAAACTTGTATTAAAAACAGATTAATCCCCAAGGGAGTGAATTCTATAAGCGTTTAGGTTTTCGAGAGATTAGCAATAATGGCTTGGTCACACATGAACTCCAGTTTTGATCTAGTCTGTGAGATAACATTAGAAAGCTGGAATTGTTGGTATCCCAACAGAAGCGTAACGGTTGGTGATTCTTTAGGAACAAAAAAGAAGGTACTGACATCTTAAGTCGCCATAATGGCGACTTTTTCATCATCTGGGATGAAGACAGGGGATTTGCAAATTTTCGCGGCGAAGAAGTAGAAGAATATATTCTGAAGCAATCATTTTAGGATCATGGAGGTTCACATGAGCGGAAGTCAGTTCATCATCACAGGGACATCGAAAGGAATAGGCGAGCAACTGGCCTGTATGCTTGTCGAGAACGGGAATGTCGTGTATGGCATAGCGAGGGGAACATCGGATCGGCTAAGCAGCTCTGCCAATTATAGACATATTGCGTACGATCTGAATGATACTTTGGATCTTGAGAATGTAATGGACAGGCTATTTGAGTTGATTGACCCAGCCCATGCGGATATGATATGTCTCATTAATAATGCGTCGATGCTCGAACCGTTGAAGAGCATTGACTTGTGCGAACCGAAGGATATTCAGATGAACCTGCAGATCAGTCTGATCGCGCCAATGATCTTAACTTCCTCGTTTATCAAGAAAACGGAGGGGCTTTCCATTAGGAAGAAAATCATCAATATCTCGTCAGGATCAGGTGTTTATCCAGCACCCACCATGAGTGTGTATTGTACGGCGAAAGCCGGTATGAATATGTTTACGCAGAGTGTTGGAGCCGAGCAACGGAACCGACAGCACCCGGTAGAGATAATTGCGGTTAATCCCGGAATGGTGGAAACCGATATGCAGAGATTGGCCAGAAGCAAAAATGAGTCCGAATTTGACATGGCCCATGTTTTCGCGCAAGCGCACGAGTCTGGACAGCTGTTGTCTACGGAGGAAATCGGGTTGCATCTGCTGCATATCATCGACAAAGAGTTTGAACCTGGCCAGATTGTGAATTATAACGAGGTTTAAGGCGAAGGTGAAACAGTATATATAGGGTTTCTCGAATAGAGAAACTAGTCATTCATAGGAGGGATATATGGTGATGAGCATCGAGTGGATGATCTGATTTTGATAGCAGCAGTAACTTAACAATTAGAAGTGCTGACCAAGATGAATGATGTTTAAACAAATTGATAAGTTATCAAAAAAACGGGTAGAGGTGAAAAGAATGTCCGAAGTCTCCGTTCGCATAATCGAAAGACATGAACTGCCTAATTTGCTGCAATTGTACAGACATTTGCATGAACAAGATCCCGAATTGGAGCATAATGAATATCTGGCTGGATTATGGGATGAAATGATGCAGGATGATTATATTAACATTCTTGTGGTTGAGCTGGACGGGGAGCTGGTAGCAACGTGTGTACTGAATATATTGAAGAATTTAACTCGTAATGCAAGGCCGTATGCCTTGATTGAGAATGTGGTCACACATAAGGATTATAGAAGGCGAGGGCTTGGACGGAAGCTTCTGAATAAAGCCATTGAGATCTCACAGCAAAGAAATTGCTACAAAATGATTGCAGGACAAAATGATTCCAAAAATAATTCATGGTTACAATTGTAATGAAACGGCTGCCCGCTTGTTGAAATATGATGCCGGATACGTTACCATCATTGAACTAACAATTGTCGTAATCGGCCAGGTAAAGGAGTCGTGAATGCGATGACCAAGGTACTTGTAGTAGATGATGAAGTCAGTATATCAAGCGCTGTGGCTTATGCGCTGCGCAGAGAAGGATACACGGTTGAGACGGCAGGGGATGGGCAAGAAGCGCTTGAACGAGTGGAATCGTTCCATCCCGACGTGATGGTGCTGGATGTGATGATGCCAAGGCTTAGCGGATATGATGTTTGCCGAAAGCTTGAGAACCGGCAGCGTCCGGCCATCCTGTTATTGACCGTAAAGGACGATATCGTTGATAAAGTGCTGGGATTGGAGCTCGGCGCGGACGATTATATGACCAAACCCTTTGATATGCGGGAGATCATTGCCCGAGTGAAGGCGTTGTCACGAAGAAGCCGAACAGTTGAGAATGTTCAGCAGCCAGCCTCGCCACAGAATGAAATCCGAATTTCGGGGCTTGTCATTAACCTGTTAAACCGTACCGTGCATGCCGAAGGCAAGTTGCTGGAGCTGACTCCGAAGGAGTTTGATCTTATAGCTCTCCTGGCACGAAACCCGGAGCGGGTATACTCCAGGGAGGCTTTGCTGGAGCAGGTATGGGATATGGACTTTGCAGGCGGGACACGTACGGTAGATATCCACGTTCAGAGACTGCGTAAGAAACTCGGAGATCTGCATGACGTGATTCAGACCGTGTATGGCATCGGATACAAAAGCACGGAGAGTCCAGCATGAGTCTAAGAAAGGTGCGTTTCGGCTTGAAGTGGAAGGTCGCACTGCTTCTTGCCTTGCTGCTGATCTCAGTGCTCGTTGTTCTGAGCACATTGGTTCTTGCGGGCATACGAGAGGACCAGCGCGTCCGCCTGGAGCAATCCTTCGCTCATGAAGCAGAAGCGGCCAATCTTCGGGTTCATCAGGAGTTTCTGACGAATACGAATAATGAAATGCAGCCGGATGCCTTTATGGAAAGCGTGGGTCAACGGCTTGCAGTGGATCTTGGATCGCAGAGCGGCATGGCTGTCACCTTGTATAAGCTGGATGGTACATTCACGGGGACCTCGCTTCCATTTCAGCCCAAAATGGATGTGAAGGATGCGCTTGCCCACACGGAAGAAGGACGTTCGGCTTATATTACCGAGGGTGATCAACTGCTCTACCTTGCTCCGCTTCGCAATATGGACGAGCAGATCGGAACCATTCAATTCCATGCTTCGCTTGCGGAGCAGCATGCTTTCTATGAGCGAATCCGCAAGCTGTTTCTCGTAACCGGCATGTCAGTACTGGCTGCCGGCTTCCTGATCGGTTATCTGTATGTCTGGCGCCAGGTTCATGTCATCAGCAGATTGAATTTGGCTGCACAGCAAATCGGCGAGGGAGCCTATCTTAGCGAGCCGACGGTCAAGCGGCAGGATGAGCTTGGTGAGCTGGCGCAAGGTATTTTTGAGATGAGCGGGAGAATATCCTCCTCTGTGAGCCAGCTCACAGAGGAGAAGTTGAAGCTGCTTGATGCGATTGAACGGCTGCAAGAGCTGGAACAACAGCAGAAGCAGTTTATCGGGAATATCAGCCATGAATTGAAGACGCCGCTCACTTCGATCCTTGCTTATGCAGATTTGCTTGATTTATATCGTGACGATCCTGAGCTTCTGGAAGAAGCGAGGACTCGGATTCGCAAGGAGGCCCAGCGTTTATACGGCCTGGTGGAGAAGGCGCTTCAGCTATCGTCCATGGATATTTATGAATTCGAAACCCATGCGGAATCCATAGAGCTGAAGCCGATCCTGGAGGAGGCGACAGCTCGTCTTCAGGCTAAGGCAGAGCAGAATAACATTACGATTCAATCCAATCTAACGGATGGCAAGGTATGGGCGGATGCGGATAATCTGATGCATATGATGTTGAACCTGCTGGATAACGGAATTAAATATAACAAGCCCGGTGGAACCGTTACGTTGACAAACGAGGTGCAGGATCAACAAGGCGTTGATCGTATGGTGATTCGTGTCAGCGATACAGGAATCGGAATTCCGGATCATGCCAGAGAACGGATCTTCGATCCGTTTTATACAGTGAGCAGTGACCGATCCAGAGTTTATGGGGGGACTGGCCTGGGGTTATCGCTGGTACGCAGCCTGGCCGAGAAACAGCACGGCTCTGTACATTTAACGGAGACGGGACCGGGCGGCTCTACCTTTATAATTACCTTGCCGATGGATCGGCCGCGTCCAGAGGAGATTAGATCAGCAGAAGAAAGTCCAGACTTGGAATAAGGGTCTGGGCCTTTTTTTGTATAGCAGCACATATGTTTACAAGTTCGTTACAAGCCCGATATGTTATCGATATATTCGCACTCTATACTGAGATCAACAGGGAAACATGAGGCATGCTAAGACATGGTGCTGCTGCCGAAGCTCCCTTTAGGGACCATTTGTAGGAGGAACCTGTTATGAAAAATGTAGTAGGAAAGCATTGTGCCCGATTATTGCCGGTTGTTGTTCTCGCCGCTGCGCTGTCTGCCTGCCAGTCCCAGGATCGGTTAACGATTGTGGAACCGGGCGGCAGCCCTAATATTCAACCACCTGTCTCAAACGCTGGCAGCAATGCTTCGGAGGAGCGCAAGCTCACGGTAGTGGAAGGATCAACAGGGGGGACGAGTCGGGAATTGGTTGTGAATCAGACCCATCGAATCCCATCATCGAACATTGAGGCGTGGTTGTCCGAGAATGAAGTACGGGTTACCACCACCAAAATGGTGAAGGAAGCAACCGAAACGGAAGAACCGAAGTATGCTTATACCACGGAAGCCGTGAATGTAAGCACAGGCGAGCGCCGCGAGATCAAGAATCATGAAGAACAGCATCCAGGTGAACATTACGTCAAGGAAGATGCAGCACCGGACGGTAAATACAGTTTCATTCAGAAGTGGAGGGATAAGTACACGGCGGACAATTATATGAAGGATTTGAGCACAGGCAAAAGTGTACTGGTGAAGGGTGACAATTATATGGAGGTGGGGGGGTTGGCTCAATTCCGATACCTATGTCCTTGCAGCAGGCTCCATGAGCGGCAAAGGGGAGATTCGTCTTATTTCCACGGACGGTTCATATGAGACCATTTCAATCGAAGATGAGGATGTTGAATCGTATAACCAATTTGGGGCTAGTAAAGGCCGGATATATTATACGGATGTGAACCAAGTGCTTAAGGTTGTTGAACCGGGACAGTCGAAGCCTGTGAGACTCATTGAAAACGTATGGAGCTTTGAAATATCGCCGGACAGCGAATACATCGCCGTCTCTACCGCCACGAAAACGGGCGGAGAACAAGGCAGCGAGCTGTTAATTTATGACGCGGCTGGTCGTCTGCAAGGCACGCTTATCGGAAAAGGCGATATGATCTCTTATTTATCCTGGTCGCCGGATTCCTCCAAATTAGCCTTCGACGTTTATTCTGAGAATGAGAGCGGAATGAACGGTGTGTATGTTTTTAATACGGCTTCCGGTAAAGTAAGCTGGATGGCGCCCTATTATTCCTCGGTTCATCCTGCCGCCCATCCTCAATATCCTCTGAATTGGAGTCCGACAGGAAAAAGACTGGGAATTACGATTGAGGATAAGGAAGCTTTAATTGCGACTCACGTCATCGATTTTAAATAAAAATATCGCATATAACCATTTTATGGATGAACGATCAACCATTTACTCATCGGCTTGAAATGTCGGTGAGACTACGAGAGGAATGAAGAGAATGAAACAGCTGAGAAAATCAATGGTGGCAGTTGCCGTATTAGGTATGACATTAACGGGAGCAGTCGGCGTATATGCAGGAGCGAACCTGGAGAAAATCTCGGCTTACCTGAATCATAGCATTGGCATCAAAGTCGAAGGTACAGCCTATAACACAGGTGGGAAGCTGACCCCTATCACCTATAAAAACACTACGTATCTCCCTGTTCGCGCGATTGCGGACGTGCTGAATGTTCCTGTTCAGTACGATGCGAAGAATAACCAGGTGCTGATCGGAAGCCATTCTGGAAACGGACAGACGTCCGAGCTCACCACAGTGAAATACAGCGACGCCCAGTTAAAAGAAATCAAAAGCGCATTCGCTAAATTCGATGGTTTCACAACACCCTATGCTCCTAATCAGATGATCCAAGGGGATGTGTACCAAAAGACAGGGACATCGGAAGATGGAGTCAATATGGTATTTAAACATATGACGGTCTATATCTCCCCAAGAGACTACTCTCACGGGTATGACAGCACACCCGTAACACTGTCCAACGGAACCAAAGCTAAATGGTATACGCCGGATGATACGGCTATGCTGGGATTCCAATTCCATGATCGCTTCGTAACGATCAGCTCACCGGATCATTCCTTAAGCAAAGCACAGCTGGAAAAGGTGGCTGTAAGTGTCGCTCAAGTGAAGTAATATATAGAGACTATAGAAGAGATATGAATGAGAGATTGAAAAAGGTTGAACAGCGGTTCATACAAAGAAGCAAGCAGGATCCTGTACGGGATCCTGCTTGCTTTTTCATTGTACTAGAATAAGTCCTCAGAGATATTTCCTGGGCAATCTATTCTGGTAAACGATGGGATTTCATGGAGCGAATAGTTCAAATAGAGTTTTCAAACACGTTGCAATAACAGGTATCCGCTAATGTTGGATGTTCTTTTGCGGAATACGATTTTGAATCCTACATCATTATCCAGCAAGCAGGCCAAGGCTGTGCTTAATAACGCATTCGGTGTCAAATCTGCTCTGCAAGGTGAAGAGCTGCCGATTACGCGCGCAGCAAGAATTCTGCGAGGAGAGCCAACAACGAGAGGGTTTCTTGACCAGTTGATTAATACAAGATCCGGCTGGGGAACAGCATTGACAGAAGCCATATGAATCACCTCTTCACTATAGTAGAATCACTATAGTAAATGATAAAGTGATCCGATATGTGCTAAATAAAAGGCGGAGCGGTTTATATAACCTGCCATTGGGACGGGAAGACTTTATCTAAATCCGTTTAATCCCACATAAACTCGGGATCTGTATGGTATTATTTGGATGGGTGTGTTATAGAAGGAATTTGTGGGTGAGTGAGGGAGTATGACATGATTAGACTGCAACCTGTTAACCAGGAGAATTGGACGGAATGCATTAAACTGAAAGCGAAACCGGAGCAGGAAAGCTTTATTGCTTCCAATCTGTATTCGATTGCCCAGTTCCAATTCCTTGAGAATTTTGAGGCGATGGCTATTTACAATGATCAGACGATGGTCGGTTTTGCAATGTACGGCTTGGATTCGGATGACGGAAACTACTGGATTTATCGATACATGATAGATGGGCATCATCAAGGGAAGGGGTACGGCAAAGAGGCTTTGCGGTTCATAATTGAAGAAATCCGCAACAAACCTGATCGGACGAATGTCCTCATGCTGAGTTTTGACCCGAAGAACGAACAGGCAAGACAGCTGTACGTGAAAGCAGGTTTTGAGGAGATCGGGGTTATGACGTGGTCTGCAGGAGAATCTGTAGCCAAACTTAATTTATAATTCGAGAGGTAACCTGAGGGAGACTGATGTACCAAGATGCAAACAACGAATCGCTGCAGCTGGAATTTAAAGAGCTGAAAGAGATCGATATAGATAGTATCAGCTCCGTGCAAAGACCCGTATTTGAGGATCTACGTAACGGGACAGCAGGTATTTTAAGAATATAATACGTTTTCTAATAGGAAAGGGAGTGTTAGCTGTATACAACAGCTGCACTCCCTTTGTATTGAGCTAATAGATTGGGCTCTTATTCCAATAATTTGGTGAAGTCCTGTAAGGTATCGGCATAATAATACTGAACTTCAATGCTATTATTATCGTTGGTGGCTTTTTGACCCTTGCTCCGAATGATTGGAAAGAATTCTGCATAGTGTGCGCCATTCAGGGATATTCGAACAGGCTGTTTAGGATTGCTCAATTGTTCGTAAGTGTAATAGGAAGGCTCCCCGTTTATGTTGATCTGCAAGTCGAGTTTCTCTGAAGCGTTCATGGCGAGATAGAACTCCGAGGCGCCATCGGGATTCATCAGAGCAAAATCAGAAACCGGACTTACTCCGTGTCCCGATCGCGATCCTGCATACATGTAGACTTTTGTTCCGTTCGGAATGAGATCGTCCTGCGACGGTGCCTTAATATAGCTGGCGCCTTCATAGTAGTTGTATATGCGATGCAGAATGACCGAGGTTTCGGCTAAGGTCACCTTTTGATTTGGACGAAAATATCCTTTTGCGTCGGGCTTCATGATGCTAGCCTCGGCAAAACCGAGCAGGGCGTAGGCTTTGACGTAATCAAGGTCCGAAGCTAGCGAAGGCCCCCATTTTTTGTCTTGCAGCAACCCAATTTCAGGCGCTAACGGCTGATAAGCATACTTCCATTTTTCATATTGGTTGTAGGAATTGAAATATCTCTTGGGGATATCCTTAAACGAACGAAGACTGGCAATATCTTCACCCTCCGGTAGTACCAGTGCGTAACCGATATCTTTAAAGAGCGCATTCAGCGTAATCAACAGGTCCCAGCGTGTTAACACTTTCTCCGGCTGGTAAGTGAATGTTTCATTGTGATAATTTATTTTGTCGGCTGCTTCAATTAGCCCGCTAGACATGCTGCCGTAAACATCCTTGAAAATGGGATAGGACGAGTGTCCATTGGGCACGCCCGGAATGTTGACTTCCTTGTCGCTGGGAACCCGGAACTCGGGAAACAGCCGATGAACCATAAGTGTAAGATCGGTCTTGGTCACCATCTTGCCTAATGTTTGGGTTCGATACTCCATATTCTCAAATACCCCTTGAGACCTAAGAAAATCAACGGATTTCTCGGCCCAGGCATATTTGGATGTGCTGGGTTCCGCTGCACTTGCCATAGACGTCATGCATAGTGATAGAATAAGAGTTAAAGCGAATAATCGGCGCCACCTTTTTAACAACATGATTGCCTCCTGTATGTCTCTATGTATTGGTTTTATATTCCACTATTGTAGACGACAAATTATGACAATATCAATTGTTTTTTATTACGAAAGACCTATTCAGGGATTTTTAATAGAAGAGTGGCCGTTGACTTTATCATTCAAAATGGTAATATTTTAAGTCATTAGATCAAGTGAGTATTTCTGTTTATTCATATAACAACAGGATTCTGCTATCTTTAAATAGGATTGCATCTGATGACGGAGGAGGGAACGCATGGGAATAGATTGGTACGACATGATCGCACGCCGGAACGGTGGATACCAAGGAAGAGCGAAATACACGGTGGTCGGAAGGTCGGCTGAGGACGTGTACGAGGAGCGATTGGTAGAGATGCTGCCAACATTTCGTTCGGTGCTGGATGCAGGCTGCGGACATGGTGAATTCACGCTCAAGATGTCCAGACATGCAGAGCAAATCACACGTTTTGACAACTCCGAGGAGATGATTCGAATATCCCAATCCCTACTGGAATCCAGCGGAATCGGTAATGTTGAATTTGTGTATGCCACCACGAAGGCGGAGCTGCCTTTTCATGATGGCCAGTTTGATTTCATCTATGATCGGCGGGGTCCAACCTCCATCCTGGAGCATCCGCGAATTCTGTGTTCTGGCGGAACCATCTTCGGCATACATACTGATGTGACTGACGTGAGAAGACGATTGTCCGAGAATGGCTACGTTGATGTAACGATCGAAGAATTTAATGAAGCGGTAACTTACTTCCCGAGTGGGGTTGAATTTGCATTAAATTTGTCGGATACGCCTGGTAATCCCGATTTCACCTTGCCGGAACGAAAGGGTGAGCTTGAAGCCAAGATACGGGAGAATCAGATCGATGGGCGGCTGGGGATCCGTGAGCTCAAATATATATGGAAGGCAACGAAGGCATGAAACAAAGATCTTTTATCATACCTGATAAGGAGTGAATGGATATGGATCATGATTTCAACCGACAATGGCTGATTACGAAGTTCGACAACATCCGCAGCCGTACGCTCAAAGTGCTGGTGCAGTTGAACGATGAGCAAGTCAATTGGAGGCCAAGACCTTCAAGTTTAAGCATATCTACGCTGATCAGGCATATCGATGGCAATATGAAGGAGCGAGTAACGAAGGGGATTCTGCATCAAGACGTTATGCGGAACCGGGAGGAAGAATTGACCCAGACGTTTGTAAGCCGGGATGATTTGATCCAAATCGTGAAGAACCGGTTCCAGTTCCTTATAGACACAGTAAGCTCCATGTCGAATGACGATTTTGAACAGGTTCAATCGGTAAGGGGGACGGAGAGAACGAATCTGGATATTCTGCATCAATGCGCCACGCATTACTCGGAGCATATGGGTCAAATTTTTTATATCGCCAAACAGTGTTTAGAGGTCCAATATAAATCCACATCGATTTAACATGAAAGTCCCCCTTAGCTGGCGTGTCCAGCTGTTTAGGGGGACTTTTTGAATTGAGAAATATTCAACTAAGAAAAAATGAAATCAATCCAGCGCAGGGGTTACGCTGGCCTTCAGCTCATTCCCGCTGGTGGTCCAGTTCACATGGGCTCCAAATAGAACGGGAATACTCCGGATCGGAATCAGGGTGACGCCGTCCTTCATCATTGCGGCATCGCTGTTGTAGACCGCCTTGCCATCCATTTCAAAGATAGCCTGCCCGATCGGGATCGTCACAGTCTTGCCGTCGGCTGAAGCAAGGGCGGCATATTTCTTAGGGTCCCACTTCACTTCATATCCCAAACCCTCAGCCACCGAGCGAAGGGGAACGTAGAACTCGTCATTAATGATGGAGGAAGGCAGGGTGGAGCCATGGATGGCGATGGAGAGCTTGAGATTGTTGATGAAATGCCTCTTATGGATGAGGGCATGTATTCCCTTCGTTTTGTCCACAACCTGGGAGACTTCGTAGTCCGTGGCGGCACTCATGTAAGCATAGGCTGTTGCGCGATCCATTCCAAGCTTCTCATTCAGGAAACCAAGCGCTTCGCGTACCGCTTCCTTCATGGCCTCATCCAGATCTGCGTCAAGACCGACGGGAATCCAGTAATCCTCAGTTTCGGCAAAAGGCTGCTTGAGCTCGGCTCGCGGAAGGGAGGGGTCTCCCGGCTTCAGCACAGTCAATCGGAAGGTACCGCGAAGGGAGGCCTCCATCGCAGTCAATGCGACTTCGCCGTCTCCTTGTGCAAAGTGAGGGTCTCCGGTATAGAAGAGTCCGCCTTTAACCTGGATCGGCAGATACAGGGTCGAGCCGACACCGAGCTCGTTGATATCGATATTCCCTCCCGTTTCGATCGGCGGGACACTGCTTACTTTTTCGCTGGTATCTGGCGCCACGCCCATAAGGCCCATGAAAGGTTTAAGGGGAAAGCGCACCTGGCCGCCCTTTTCAATGGGAAGCACGCCATAGAGCTTGCCGTTGATTTCTTCTACCGGTGTAAATTTGGATATATTTTGATATAACTCGGGATTCGCCGCGTTTGCTCCTTCCTTGCGCCCCTCATTCTCTGGATATTCACCGGGAAGTGCGCCCTTGTAATGCCGATTGGAAATGACGCCATAGGGAACTCGGGGAGTAAGAGACAGCACTTCAACCTTCAATACGTCACCAGGCTCAGCCCCCTGAATGTCGATGGGCCCCGTTACCACATGCGGACCATCTGCGTCAAAATCATGCGGAAGATCAGATGCGGCAATCGCTTTAGCATCATTAAGCACCTGATCCGGCTGGATACCGAATGAAGCAAAATACTTCTCCGGATCCCGTCCTTGGTCTTCGAGAATTCCCTCATGGGATAATGTATCAAAAGTGATGGTGCTGCCGGAGGAGACAGTCAGGATGGATTTGCTGTCCCGATTCGGCAGAAACCCCCAGCTGATGTTCTCCAGGGAACTGGGAACATAATAATCCGCTTTGATCTGATCTTTGCTAACGGATTGCAGGATAGGAAACGACGTATTCCCTGCGGCATGTGCGGGTACAGCTGTCAACAAAGAGAGGCTGCATAAAGCAACAGTTAGTGATCTACGCGTTGTTGTTCTCATTAATGGCATATTATCTCCCCTAACTCGTATGTATAATATCAATCTAGCAGCATTATACATCGGAATTATGAGAATTAACAATATTTATGTAATATATTATAACATAAATAGGATGAATTAATTACATAGAACTAAATGGTATAAGTTGAATTACCTAAGAAAACCTTCCATACCCTTGTGATACGGAAGGTTCATGGAAGGTTTGAGTGGTCTTCATAATCATTTTAAGGCTGACCAGGCGAAGGGGCTCGGTGAGTCTCCTTTTTCTGCATGATGCTGGTAAGCGGCAGAGGCTCCAGGTAGGTGATCGATTCGTTGACGCCGGCATCCAGCTGCCCGTTATTGAATTGCACTCCGACGAGATGCGTACCCGAAGGGGATGAAATACCTAACGAGCGTCCACTGGTGGAGGTGCCGTTCAATCCCTGATTGTTGCCCGGCGTGAAGACGGCAAGCAGCTGAGAAGGCGAGAGGTCGTTCTCATTCGCGTTATAGTTGGCAAGGAACTGCTCCCTGCTCAGGTCATAACAGCAAGGCTGCTTCTTGATCCAGATGACCTTGGTTTCGTTGGGACGAATGATGGTGTCCGTGCTGTATCGGTCCTTTGCAATCGTCCAGCGGTTGGACTTCGATTTGTCGAATGGAAGAGCAGGGTCGTAATAATAGTAGATTTGGTACCCTTCCAGATCGATCTCCCGGTCATGGGGATTGTAAATCTCCACATAATTGTAATTGCCTTGATCGCTGGAGTTAGCCACGACTTCCGTGATGTGCAGGGCGGTGGTCAAAGGGAGCTTGGGTACTGTTTCCTCCGTGGTTTTGTTGGTCTTCTGCAGCGTGCCCGTGATCATGATCGGATAATGGTCGCTTGGGTATTGCCCCTCCTCATTGTAATTAATAATCTCGCTGTGCAGGACATTCCATCCCGTGCTATGCAGAATCCAGTCAATCCGGTTACCGCTGCCGCCACCCGTAGGGTCCTTGTAATTATGGAAGGTCCCCAGGTCATCGTTAGTATGCTTCTTGGCGGTGATGTGTCCATCCGACAGCCCATTGCTTGTAAAAATAGAATACGTATCGCTTCCCGGAACGGTATTGAAATCGCCCGTCATAACCACGGGGATATCTGGTGCAAAGCCCTTCATTTTATCGATAATGAGCGCTGCGCTCTTCTGCCGGGAAACCTCGGATTGATGATCCAGATGCGTGTTTACCATATAAAAGGTTTTGCCGTTCCTCAGGTCCTGGAAGCGGACCCAGGTTACCATGCGCGGGATCTGATTTCCCCAGCTTGCAGAGCTGATGATCTGCGGGGTGTCCGACAGCCAAAAGTGCGACTGCTCCAAAGGCTTAAGCCGATCCATTTTATAAAAAACAGCCATATATTCTCCGAACTCCCCGCCTTCGCGGCCAACTCCGATTCGGCCATATCCCGGGAGGTCGTTCTCCAAATCAACGATTTGGCGGTGAAGGCCTTCCTGAGTTCCGATGACATCCGGTTGATTCTCTAATATCAAGTTCCTCATGACCGGTCGCCGGTTCTCCCATGGCTGATGATCATTCGCAGCATAGCGCAGGTTAAAACTCATGATCCGCAGCGGACCTGATGAAGTTTCAGCAGTGCCTGCCGGCTCACTGGCAGCGGAGAGAGACGTTGTTGTCAGAAATGTAAGCATCATGAACAGGCTGGTGATTTTGGGAATTCTCATAAGGGTTCCTCCTTTGTCATGTGCGAGACTTGTAAATCTTCTAAAAATTAGATGTATCCTGCTGTCCTCCCTTCCTGATTTGCCCTATATCATAACCTATTTCTGGCAGGCAGCGTATTTACAATATTTTAGGTTTTTGCTTTGGTTTTGGATGTTCGTGGAGGAAATGGGTGAGAGTATACGGAATATATGGAGGAATCGAGGTGATAAGATTTGAAGTCATTGAATTACAGCGCATTGATCAGTTCTTTGATTATCGGAATATCCATCGTTGCCGCCAGTTTCATCCTTCAGGGTGCTGAGGATTCAAAGTATGTGCCTGCCGTTACAGAAGGAGCTGATTCTGTGCAAACCGATCCTCCGTTAATGACTCTTGAACAAACAGCGGAGTTCTTGAACCTTACCGAGTATCAGGTGAAGAGCATCATTTCATCCGACAATGCGCTAAGAGAGCAGGGAGCATCAGAAGGTATGCCTTTTCCTTATATAGTAGTACAAAACGAAATGTACGTTAGCAAGCTGGGACTTATCTCATGGCTTGATGAGGCAACGCGGAACAGACGAAGATTTGAATAGAATCTTGCAAGTGCCTAAGGTCAATAAACTAAAGTTAAGCCGAGAGTAATAATCGACTCAACCGGAGGTTGAATATCAGGAACCGGCGTTCTACTGCTGCGTTATACTTTTTGGTTAAAGATTGGTTTATATTAGATGCATCTCATGGAGAACGAGGTGATCTTGGATTTATGAATCAGGCAAACAACGTGATGGGCAACAATATTGTCAGGCTGCGAAAACAGCTTGGTATGACACAGGAGCAATTGGCTAATGGGCTGGGTGTCAGTTATCAAGCGGTAAGTAAATGGGAGAATGGGCAAACTTGCCCGGACATCATCCATATACCACTGCTGGCAGATGTATTTGGAACCACGATTGACGAGATATTTGGCAGATCCGTACATCCTATCGATTTACGAAGCGGCCTTGTTCTGGAATATTTGTTCGACGGTGATGTGCGGGATACCAGCGGGGAGGGGCGTCATGGACGGCTGGAGGGCGGGGAGTATGGTACCGACCGCTTCGGCAGGAAGGGTGGAGCTTTAACGCTGAACGGCAGAAGTGACTATGTTCAAATGGATAAATCGCCAATGCTATCGAAGGATGCTTTCTCTATATCAGTATGGTGTTATTATGACGCACATCAGGTGCTGCGGGGGTGGCATAGCGCGATTGTCTCTCAGGACGGTCACCATCAGAACCGGGCGTTACAGCTCAGCACGAAGGATGAATACATTACGTTCCATGGTTTCCTGCGGGAGCCGGACCTGATGATGAATGCCAGGATTGTGAAGGAACACTGGTATCATGTGGTTCTGATCTATGAGGACTCCCGTTACCGAATGTATGTGAATGGCCAACACACAGCCGAACGATCAGGCAGCTTCACACCTTATCCTGACGAACCCATGTATGTGGGCAGAAAATCTACCGATGAACCTTACTTCTTTTTTCAGGGGCGCTTGGACGATCTGCGGATCTATAATCGTGCCATCGGGGAGCGTGAGGTTGAAGCCCTCTATGTTGAGAATGGTTATAAACCTGTTCCTTTACATCATAATGAAACGTCGACCGACCCAATTCCTGTGCTGGATCGTCTGGATGACATCCGTATGATCTTCACGAAGGATACCATCGGGCTGGCGGCGGATTGGTACACTCGGTATTTAGGCTTCAAGATATTAATGCAGGATGAGGGCTTCTATATGTTGACGCTCTACAACAGTCCCAATCTGTTATTAGAGAGCGTGGACGAAACAAGAGAATTGGAATTAACGACGGCGGCTTCATTTATATTCAGAACCAATCGGGATATCGAAGAGCTGCATTCCTATTTGTCCACGGCCGGAGCGAGAATGGAACAGATTCGGGACGAGGGTTTTGCGTGGTTTTTGGATTTTAGGGACCCCTTTGGACGCGAATGGATGATTATGAGGGAGAAGGGCGGATAATGCCAAAGGCGGGTTTTCTTTATTTTTTGAACATGTGTAAAGGGTTGGGACTATGACGAAGAAGGGTATCGTACTTGTGGTAAGCATTGCTCTTTTTCAAGAAGATCAGGTGTTGATCATCCAGGAGAACAAACCCGTGGTACAGGATAAATGGGGCTTTCCGGGAGGGCGGATCGAGCCAGGGGAAGATATTGTTGAGACAGCTATAAGAGAAGCGAGGGAAGAGACAGGTTATGATGTCAAATTGACAAGTACGACAGGCGTGTATCATTTTCTCAGCAGTTTGAATCATTATGTGGTTATGTTTCATTTTACAGGAGAAGTGGCGTGCGTCACTCGCTTGCCCTGTTTAACCCGCCTTTGATTCTAACTTCCGGGTAAGTGCATATTCATATGTCTTAACTTGTTGCGTTGGTCAATGTTGTTCAGAAACGTTGGGAGGATGTATAAAAGTGGATGCCATCCGTTATCCGATTGGTTCGTTTACACCTCACGAAGAACCCACTAAGGAAGAAAGGCAGCAGTTCATTGGGCAGATTCCTGCTATCGTACCGACCCTTCGGCAAATCATTATGAACCTGACTCCGTCCGAACTGGATGCCTCTTATCGGGAGGGCGGGTGGAGCATTCGGCAGATTATTCACCATTTGGCGGATAATGATATGAACGCTTATTTGCGTTTTAAACGCGCACTGACCGAGGATGAACCCATGGCGAGTTCATACCGGGAGGATTTATGGGCGGAGCTGAGTGATTACAGCGAGGTTCCCATTGAGAACTCGCTTACGCTGCTGGAAACACTTCATTTCCGTTTTTTAATTTTGCTCAAGGAATTAAAGCCTGAGGATTTCCAAAGAACCATGAGAACCCAAGTGCTTGGTAGCATTACCCTTGATATCGCGCTGCAGCGATTCGTATGGCATAACCGCCATCACATCGCCCAGATTACATCTATATCGAAGCGTGAAATGCGTAGTTTGTTAGAGGAGCGACGGCCATGACTGGAGGTCGGAATATGCATATGGTGGAATCGTGTTTGATCTGGATAATAAAGTCCGTAAGAATTGGGGTTAATACATAGCTTGGAGGTGCACAACGTATCGCAGATCATAGAAAGTACGTCTGGAATTCGCATGCCGCCGTTCTAGGGTTGGTCGTAGGAATATATGTTGTGATTTACGCCGCAGTTGTTATCCGGTTAATCTATCATTATCATATTGCGTTATCTTTTGTATCGGTATCGTGGGTGTCCTTACCCGTACTGCTGCTGTTGTTCATTCTGTATCGGATATCCAGAACAACATGGAGCATGTTACTGAAGCAGCATTATGCGTCTACCATCATAATCGGTGTACTGCTCCTATTTTTTTCTAATCTACGCCTTAAGTTACAACCTGTCGTTGCAGCGTTTTGATTACAATCGATGGGTGGGTTATCCTGAGCAGCGTGCGCTGATGGTGAACGATTTTCTACAGGAGCATAACCTCGTGGGCTTAACCCCGGCGGAAGTGATGGATCTCCTCGGTGCCAGCGATAGTGCCAATCGGGCTGACGATGATGATGATACAGTGGTGTATGATCTTGGCGCATTGCGTAGGATGGATTACAAGAGTGAGAAGCTCTTCATCTATTTGAATGAACGTGGTTATGTAAAGAGTTACGAGATCGTAACGAGGTAGGGGAAAGCGGGGTGTCTATGACAATAAAAGCGATAGGGAGCACGGAGCGGCTTGCAAGCCATATGGTGTTCAAGAGATAGGGAAGCATGGGATGACACTCTTGAAGCCAAGCCATATAAGACGATACATAAGCTGGAGGAATTGATCAGCATCTACACCCATCACCATGAACAACAAGAATAGCGATAAATCGTTAGTTAAGTTCAATTTCATGGAGGTGGACAGGGATTGCGACCGCGTTATAAAACCGAGAATGGACAACGGCTCATCTATGAATCCTATGATCGATTATTGGCAGGCTTGTCGGTTCCCCTAGAACAACAGAACATTCCTACGACATACGGCATCACTCACATTATAACGGCAGGCTCATCGGAGAATCCTCCCCTGCTGCTCTTGCATGGGACGGGAGATAACGCAGCCATGATGTGGGTCTATAACATGGAAGAGCTGTCCCAAGCCTTCTATGTCATTGCAATTGACAACATCGGCGGTTCAGGGAAAAGCGAACCGAATGACAATTACAGTCAGCCATTTGATCAGGCGAAATGGTTGGACGAAATCCTTGAGGCATTGCGGATCAACTCCGTATATATTGCAGGAGTATCCTATGGAGCTTATCTCGCTTATCATTATGCCCTTATGCGACCGGATCGTGTTGAAAAAATCGTATGCATGGCCGGGCAGCATTGCCGGGAGCCAGCTAGAGGTTATGAGCAAAATGATGAAAGCTTTTCTACCGGAGGCCTTATTTCCTTCAGAACGAAATGCGCGGAAATTGCTGCGAAAGCTGTGCGGACCGCAGATCGCTCCATTCGAGGAACATCCCGAGCTTATGCAGCACTGGATCTATCTGCTCAAGTTCTTCAACAATGCATCCATGAGGCATCATAAGATTACGATTTTTCCTGCGGAAGACTTTCGTGTGATCCGGCATAAGGCCCTATTTCTCATTGGCGACCAAGACATGCTGAGCAACTATCCCAAGGCCATCCACCGATTGATTGATTATGGCATGATTTATCGGATCGTGAAGGATGCGGGACATGCCATCAATCACGAGCAGCCGGAGATTATTCATCGAGCAATCCAACAATTCTGTCTGGGTAACAACGATACACAAAACACCATGTAGGAGAGAGAAGAGGGACAATAATTTAACAGGACTAACACTATTCTGACAGGAGTTGAGCACGTTATGGCGATTGATGATATATACAACAAACAGGCTGAGGCCTATAAGATCATGGTCAGCAGACAGCTTGCCGCTTGCTTCATCGAGCGTGGACCTGGTGGTGTCGGGCTGGAGCATCAGTTATCTGGCTCATTCAAACCAAGGGAACTGCCGTCAGAATCTGGAGTAGGTGATGGCTGAGCTGCAGCGTGTCTTGAGGCCGGGCGGGACGATAATCATTCTGGAGACGATGGGAACCGGCACAGATACGCCGAACCCTCCTGACTTCCTAGTGGATTATTATGCACAATTAGAGCGTACATATGGATTTAACCATCGTTGGATCCGGATGGACTATGTGTTTGATACGGTGGAAGAGGCGCAGCAGTGCACAGGGTTCTTTTTCGGAGAGGAGTTATCAGATAAAATTCAGGCAAACCAATGGTCAACCGTGCCGGAGTGTGCGGGGGTATGGTGGAAGCATGTTTAACGTTTGGAGGACATGAGCTTGCATTCTTTAACTTCATCGCGAGAATTGGAAGCAGCCCCCGAGGGGGGGGGCTTGTTCCTTATTTAAGAAGGATGTGGATCACTCACATGATATCGTCCTTTGGGTACTACCAGAGGCGATCCCGAGACGGGGTCCGAGATCACCGTGCAATTAAGCCCGAAAATGTCTTTGACCAGCGTGCTAGTAATAACCTCGGTTGGCGTACCTTCAGCGACAAGCTTTCCTGTATCCAGCGCAAAAATATGGTCTGCATAACGCGCGGACAAGTTGATATCATGAAGCACCATGACAATTGTTGTTCCGTGTTTTCGGTTTAGATCGGTGAGCAGGTCCAGAATCTCGACTTGATACGTGATATCCAAAAAGGTTGTTGGTTCATCGAGAAACAAGATATCGGTTTGCTGCGCCAGAGCCATGGCAATCCAGACGCGCTGTCGTTGACCGCCTGAAAGCTCGTCAATATTATGGTTGGCAAACTCGGTTATATTCATAATGGTCATCGCTTCGGCAACAGCCTCGTGATCCTTCTTGGTCCATCCGCTCAGCAGCGATTGGTGCGGAAACCTTCCTCGTCCAACCAAATCCGCTACAGAGATCCCTTCCGGAACAATGGGGGACTGCGGCAGCAATCCTACCACTCGGGCCAATTGTTTGGCCGGGATTTTGCTGATGGGCTTGCCGTCCAGAGTAACGCTCCCCGATATGGGCTTGATAAGCCTGGCCAATGTTTTAAGCAGCGTAGACTTCCCGCAGCCATTGGATCCAATAATAACGCTTATTTTGTTGCTCGGGATAAGCAGATCTACACCGTGAATAACCGCTTTATTATCATAGCCCGCTACGATTTGCTCGCCTTGAAAAACATGTGTCGGTTTCATTATAATTCCCCCTTTCGATTCATTCGGATTAACAGGAAGATCAGATAAGGCGCTCCGAGTAATCCGGTAATGATGCCTACGGGGAATCTGTACTCAAAAGCAAACTGTCCGATTAGATCTGCCGCCAGGACTAGATTAACGCCAACAAGGCCTGCTGGAAGGGCGTTCGAGGAGCCGGCGCCAACGAGTCTTTTGGCGATTGGTCCCGCCAGGAAGGAGACAAAGGCGATCGGACCGGTCGTAGCAGTAGCAATGGCAACCATGCAGACGGAACTCACAATAAGCGCAATTCGGGTCTTGTCCGTGTCCACGCCGAGAGAGGAAGCCGTTTGTTCTCCAAGCTCCAATATGCTTAGATGTTTGCTCAGCATTATGACGATTGGCGAACAGATGATCACCGTAATAACCAGAGGCGGCAGCTCTTGCAATTGAGAGCCGTTGAGGCTGCCTGTAAGCCATCGGAGCGCTGAGGGAACATCTTTCTCGGAACTAACCAATAGAAGGTAAGAGATGACAGCGTCAAGCATAGCCTGAATGCCGATTCCGATCAGGATTAACCGTCCGATGGAGAATACCTTGCCTCTGGAGAGTACATAAATGAATAAAACTGTGGCCAGGCCCGCAATGACCGCAGCCAGGGAAACGACAGCTCCGTTTGCATGAAGGATTACGATGCAAAAAACAGCTGCAGCGCTTGAGCCTGACGTAATCCCGATGACATTGGGGTTCGCCAGGGGATTTCGCAGCATGGTCTGGAACGTGAACCCGGCAACGCCGAAGGCAAACCCGGCAAAAAGACCCGCCAGCATTCTCGGTAGACGTATGGTACTCACGGCAAAAGAAACGCCTTTGATTTGTTCTCCCGAAAGCGCTCGGATTACATCTTGAATCGGATAGATGGTGTTCCCGAGTAATAACATGGCACAGCACAGCAAACATGCAAGCACAGCAAGGAGACTGGTAACAAGTATCCAGCGGCGGCGTCTTTGACGTCGGCCCTTCATAATAAATTCCATAGAATGATTTGTCATAATGAACGCACTTTCGATCGCATCGCTAGTATGATTAAGATGGGAGCTCCTATAAACGCTGTAACTACACCCACTTCAAGTTCTCCCGGGTTGCCGATGAGCCGGCCGCCGACGTCGGATACCGTTAGAATGATCGCTCCGGCGATGGCTGACATCGGTATAACAAAACGTAAATCAGGTCCAAGAATAAGGCTTACGACGTGAGTGGATAACAAGCCGATAAAACCGATAGGTCCAGCCAGAGCGGTAGCGGCTCCGCACAACAGAACGCCAGCAAGCGCTGCAATAAAACGCAGGGTTCCTGTTCGTACGCCGAGTCCTGTCGCAACATCGTCTCCCAGTGCCAGCGCGTTTAATGCCGGGGCGGTCATAAATGCGATAATTACACCCACAATCAGAAACGGGATGAAGGTGCCAATCGCACTCCAGGTTGCCGAGCCAACGCTTCCCACTTGCCAGAACCTGAACTGGTCCATGACGTAAGAGCGTGGAATCATGATGGCTGTAACCAGGGAAGATAGAGCAGCGCTTACGGCGGCACCGGCCAGCACAAGCTTAATGGGCGTGGCTCCGCCACGCCCCATCGAGCCGATTCCGAATACAAACACTGCAGTAATCGCAGCCCCGGCTAAAGCCAGCCATATATATTGACTCGCGCTGGTGATGTTCAAGAACGCGATGCCGCACACCACAAACAGGGATGCGCCTGTATTTACGCCCAATATACTGGGGTCGGCAAGTGGGTTGCGGGTGACTGCCTGCATAAGGGCTCCGGAAACGCCCAGAGCCGCCCCGCAAAACAAACTGAAAACGGTTCGGGAAACCCGTTTGCGGACAATGTTTGCCCCGAAGGAATCCACGTCCGGGCGAAATAAGCCGTCAATCAGCTCATGAAATCTCACGGGCCGAGAGCCAAACGCCAGTGAAGCTACCACGCTTGCACCCAGCAGGATAACACACATGACCAGAACCCATGTAAAATGCTTCGGGGTATTTGAGCGCAGCGTATTGTTATTCGGAATCGATGAACTATTCATTTATCTTGTCAATAGCTCCGCCAATTAATTTCAGGTAATCATCGATGGTATAAGAGATCGACAGCGGATTTGGCGTTCCGGCAGCTACCAATGGTGTGTCGCTCTCAATAAATGCAACAGAACCTCTCTTGATTGCAGGGATTTTACCAAGCAGCGGATCGGCCTGAATGGCTTTCAACAGCTCGTCATTGCCATATCCAACGATTAGATCTGCATCATTTAGGGCCTCAGCATTCTCTCCGCTTAAATTCAAGGAGTAGCTGTTAGGGTCCGTGATCTGTTTCGTAATGCTCTCAGGATAAACCATCCCGAGCTCATGCAGGAAAGATACGCGAGAATCCACGGGTGTGTATATATGTAGTTTAGACATATCTTCAGCGGAGAAGTTAACCCATACGACTTTTTTGTCTTTAATCTGAGGATAGGCGCTTAGTTTTTCTTTAATCATGTCCTCGGTGTCCTTAATGAGCTGTTCGCCTTCGGCTTCCATACCCATGCCCATTGCGTTATAAGTGACTTGCTCACGCCATGTGGTTGCCCAAGGAGCGGTTGGATAAGCTACAACCGGAGCGATTTTGCTAAGAAGATCGTATTCTTCCTGGGTTATGCCGGAGTAAGCGGCAAGAATAACATCGGGGTTGGAGTCTGAAATAGCTTCAAAATCAAGGCCGTCCGTATCCTGGAATACATTCGGGTCCTTGACGCCGAGCTCTTCAAGCTTCTTCGCTGTCCAAGGCAGAAGTCCGCTGTCATCCTGAACGCCGAAGTTCGCCGCCGAGAAACCTACAGGAACCACGCCAAGAGCGAGAACAACGTCGTGATTGGCCCATTGAACGGTAGTGATGCGTTCAGGCTTGCTCTCAATAACCGTTTCTCCAAGAGCATGTTTGATGGTAAGTGGATATTGAGTCTCTGTATCTGAGGAAGCGGGTGTTTCCGTACTTGGTGTTTCGGTGCTTGCTGAATTCGTAGCGGCTGAATCAGTTGCAGGCGTTGAGCTGGATTCCGGGCTGGAACAACCCACTAATGCTACTGTAAGCACGAGCAGAAGTATTAGTGTTTGTAGTAAAAATTTACGGTTTGCCATCATTGAAATAACCCTTCCTTATTATGATCTGAGTTTGTAAATCGTCTATCTTGGAAAATATGTATTCGCTTTCTGCTCCGGAGATCAAAATCGTAACTTTCGGGCCCTTGACAGTCATGATAATGATTATCATTTTCATCTTAATATATAGTCTCTTTTAGAGGTTGTCAATGAAAAAATTTGTCGTTTTATCACAAATCATAGGGGTTGTGATGGGATAAAAGATGGTTATGACGTTAGTGTTTTCACCATGATATCCTGTACATATGAAGTGAATATCATTTAGCGCATCTGCGCACGTTCCTTAGATGGAGTGTGCGCTTTTTTGCATTTGGAGGAGGAACTTCAATGATGGCTAACCAAACCACAGGTTGGCTGGCTTGGGTGGACTTAAATACCCCCGAGTATTGGCACGACCAGAACGTTCTATGGATTCCTTAGCGTAAAGGGCCATATTGCATTTCAACAACGGCATCGTTCAAGAAACGTTACATCCCGATATGGATCGGAAGATCGTTGTATAGTAAGCGCTTTACCCACGCTTCTATAATGGTAGCAAGCTGCGAAAGGCGTGTTCACCAAACGGCTTCAATGCAGCACAGATGCAAGTGTAAAAAGGAGGCAATCTACAAGTGATAACGAATCGCGATATGGCCGTGAAGGTGGGGGTGAATGCCGATACTCACGTTCGGGTAACAAACGGCTTGATGGCCCTTGAAGTGGATCTGGTAAAAGGCGAGTACGCTTATGCAGGCAGCAAGGGATTTACACTGCAAGCCGTGCGCAGCGGCTTCCGGTGGCATGGCCGGGAATACCATACGGGGAATTATGACCGCCACGTTATGGCAGGTCAGCCCGAGAAGATTGAGGATGCATTCGGAACAGGCGTGCACGCCGTAATTCAGCATGAATCCGACCTGCTTCCTGGACTGGAGCAGCATTTTTATGTTTACGAGGGAGCTTCGTTCTTCATCTCTCGGGTCGTCGTTGTGGGGCAGGAGGAAATCAAGGTCAACCGCATCGCGGTTGTGAGCACCCAAGCGGTATCGAGCGGGAATGAGACGGTTCCGGATGAGGCGCTGCATGTGCTTCGCGTTCCTTATGATAATGACAAATGGGTGCGTTATCTGACAGAGACGGCTCCGCTGGAAACCGAGAGTTATGAAGTGACGGCCTTGTTCCAGCCGGATAGCCGGAGCGGGCTGATTCTCGGCTCGATCAGTCATGATGTGTGGAAGACCGGGATTCGCGTGAAGGGAGAGACGCCGAAAAGACTGGATGAACTCGAAGTGTACGCAGGCGCAGCGGACATCATGACCCGCGATTCGCAGCCCCATGGTCATGTGAGAGGAACGCGCATCGAATCTCCGCTGGTTTTTGTAGGGGATTATGACGATTACCGGGCAGGGCTCGAAGCGTATGGGGAAGCAAACACAAAGGTTGCGCCAGCGCTGACATGGGAAGGCGGCGTCCCGATGGGCTGGAACAGCTGGTCAGCGGCGATGAGCACGCTGGATTACGAGCTGTATACGGCAACCAGCGATTTTCTGAAGCGGGAGGTTCAGCCGCAGGGTTTTCACAATGAGAACAGGCTGTACATTAATTTCGATGCCTTCTGGGATCGGCTTACACCGGCCGAGATGGAGGATGCCTTGCGAAGGGTCCGCGAGAATGGGCATCGGCCCGGTACATACTGGACGCCGTTTGCATTTTGGGGAAGTCCGGCTGGGTTCGGCAGCCCCGTTGAGGGCACCGATGGGAAGTATACCTATGGCGATATCCTGCTTCGTGATCAGGATGGCGAGATTTTGCCGGATATTGCAGGCGGACTTGCGATTGATCCTACGCATCCCGGGAACCTGGCGCGAATCGATTGGTTCATGGATAAATTCATCTCCGAGGGATTTGAGTATATCAAGCTCGACTTCATGGCGCACGGGGCTTTGGAAGGCAAGCATTATAACCCGGATATTACGACGGGGATCGCTGCATACAATTACGGTCTATCATATCTGACGGATAAGCTCTCTCCTAAGCGTATCGGCAGACCGTTCTTCATCAACCTGTCGATCGCGCCGCTGTTCCCTTATTCCTATGCGCATAGCCGCAGAATCTCCTGCGATGTGTTCGGGACGATCCAGGACTCGGAATATTTGCTGAACTCGCTGACGCACGGGTGGTGGATGAACGATACGCTGTACCGTTTTAACGATCCGGATCATGCCGTGATCTATAAAAGCTTCAATCAGGACTCGACGACCCGCCATGAAGGGCGAAGCCGCCTGACCGCGTCCGTGATCTCGGGAACGGTGCTGCTGCTGGGCGACGATTTCCGTCATGAGGAAGCCGCATGGCGCGCCAAGAACTGGCTGGGGAATGAGGGGATCATCGAGATTGCCAGACTGGGCAGAACCTTTGTCCCTGTCGAGGGGAATCTGGGCAAACATGCTGCGGATACGTTTGTGCTGACACATCCAAGCGAAGCGGGAACGGCTTATATTGCGGTATTCAACTTCGATGCGGCCCAGTCCGCGCAGAAGACCGTCTCCTTGGCGCGCTGCGGGCTGGATGCTCACGCTTCGTACAAAGTGCTGGACGTGTGGGAGGATACGGTCGCTGAGGCCAATGAAACACTCATGGTTGAGCTGGCGCCAGCCGAGTCGAAAATCCTGAAGCTAAGTCCCAATTAAGAAGATGAGGAGGAGAGGTTCAGTGAATATCCAAACGTACAGATTCTTCCGAAGGTCATTCATGCTGTTCTTATCGATTCTGCTTGCGGGTGCTGCGCTTGGAGGCTCACTGGCTGCGGCGGAGCAGCAGGAGACGGCGAGTACGATGGCGGGAAGCGTCCTATCCTACGAGGCGGAGTCCACTCTGAACACATTGACCGGGAATGCGGGCGTTGTCGATTGCGGCTTTTGTTCAGGCGGGCAAAAGGTCGGCAATCTGTATGGCGGCTCCTCGCTGAAATTTAATCAAATTCAGGTCGATAAGGCCGGTGTCTACGATATGAATATGTTCTACATCTCCGGGGATTCCCGCGCGGCTTCGATCTCGGTGAACGGGGCGGAGAAGGAGAACTTCAGTTTTCCGAAAACAGCGGATTGGAACACGATGGGCACCTATAAGATTCAGATTGCCTTGCATCAGGGCAGCAACACGATTCTGTTCGATGACGCAGGCGGTTACTCTCCGGATCTCGACAAGATTGAGCTGAGCTATCATTCTGCGGGCGATGACGGATCAGGCAGCGATGGGAATATTGGCGATCTGGGCCGGCAAAAACAAGTCACTCCCTACGGCTCCATCACCCTGACCGAATATGCCAAGGGCTTCAAGGTATCCAATCCGACGTATGAGCTGCTGTACAACACCTCAACCGGGTTGTCGCAGTTCAATTGGAACGGCCAAGCGGTCGCCAAGGGGTTATACAGCGAGATTGAACTCGACCAGATGGTGGCGAGCACCGATTACAAACATCACAAGTTTAACAAAAATCAAATCATCCCGTTTCAGGATGCAACCGGCGAGGGCATCAAGGTGACGGTCGTGAATGAGCATGGCGGATTGCCATCGCTTAGTCAAATCTATTACATCTATAATGACGGACCGTATTTACTTACGGAAACGGTAGCCTCACACAAAACGGAGCTATCTACGGCGAATATAGCACCCATTGCGATGGAAGCGAGGGGCGGCATCGATATCGGCAGCTATGACGATAACCGGGTTCTGGTCGTCCCGTTCGATAATGATGCGTGGTCCAGATATCAGGCGAAGACGATGAATACGGGTCTCAACAACGGTCTGTACATCAGCTCGGAGCTTACGGCCATCTATGACAATACGAGCCGGAACGGCCTGGTCATCGGTTCGGTAACGCATCACACGTGGAAGACCGGCATCTATTGGAGCGGCACGAATGATAAATTGAATACATTGCGTGTATATGGCGGATTTACGTCATCCACCTCCACGTGGGACACGATCCCGCATGGAAAAGTAACGGGCAAGCAAGTTGCTTCGCCTAAGATCATGGTCGGTTTTTTCGAGGATTATCGGACCGGTCTTGAGGAGTTTGGTCATGTGAATGTAGCCATCGAGCCTCCGTTAGCCTTTGGCGAGGGTATTCCTCAAGGCGTTCCGGTCGGCTGGAACAGTTGGGGAGCGTATGACAGTGGTCTGAGTTACGACAAGGCGGTTTCCGTCTCGAATTATTTCAGGGATCATATTCAGGATGAGTCTTTTAACAATGAAGGTCATATCTATATCAATCTCGATTCCTACTGGGATAATATGACCGATCAGCAGCTGAGCGATCTGGTTCAGGTGATTCACGGCAATGGACAGAAGGCGGGCATCTATTATTCGCCATTTGTGTATTGGGGCAACAACATGGAGCAGGTAGTGGAAGGGACGAATGGTCAGTACAAGTACGGTGACATTGTGCTTCGTAATCCGGAAGGCAATGTGCTGCCAACGCTGGACGGTGCATACGCCGTCGATCCGACGCATCCCGGCGTGAAGCAGCGGATCTATTATTATATGAATAATTTTAAGAGCAAGGGCTTCGAATATATCAAAATCGATTTTCTAAGCCACGGGGCAATGGAAGGCAAGCATTATGATCCGAAGGTTCAAACCGGCATACAAGCTTATAACCAAGGGATGGCTTACCTGAATGAGGTGCTGGACGGCTCGATGTTCATCAGTGCTTCCATCGCGCCGCTCTTTCCCAGCCAATATGCGCACAGCCGCCGCATCTCCTGCGATATCGACGGCAGCATCGGCAGTACGGAATACCAATTGAACAATCTGACGTACGGCTGGTGGCAGAACGGAACGATCTATCATTATACCGATCCGGACTACATGCACTTGACCAAGGGCGGATCGATAGAGGGAGCACGTTCGCGCGTGAATGCGGCTGCCATCTCCGGCACGGTCTTCCTGAATTCGGATGATGTAACCGATGCAACGGCCCGGCAGTACATGGAAACGCTGCTGACGAATCCGGAAGTGAATAAGCTTGCGATGAAGGGCAAGGCGTTCCGGCCGGTAGAAGGCAACACGGGCACGCAGGCCGCGAACGTATTCGTGCTGGACGATCAGGGAACACACTATGTAGCCGTGTTTAACTATACGCAAGTCTCGGCACAGCGCACCGTGGATCTCGTCCGGGCAGGTATTACGTCCGGAGGGTCGGCGTCCTATACGGTGACGGACCTGTGGAGCGGTGAATCCCGGACGGTGTCTGGCACTTCGCTGGATGTGGTGCTGCAAGCGGCTGAATCCAAGCTTTTGAAAATTGTCCCTAATCCATAACAAGTTGTCATCGATTCATTATGTACATCTACAAGTTCATCGCGGTTCTCGGCTCCATCCGGGGATCGCGATTTCTTGCTTTTGCTGTAAGGATAGTGCTTGTCTCCATACTGGAAAATCAAATGAAGAGGAGAAAACAACATGTCAGATTTGAAACTATGGTACACGAAACCGGCTCAGAGCTGGAAACAAGGACTGCCGATCGGCAACGGCCGAATGGGGAATGTGGTTCTGTCCGCCCCGCATCGGGAAGTCTGGAATATTACCGAAACCACCTACTGGTCCGGCCAGCCCGAGCTGGTCCAGGGCCGCAGCAACAGCCAAGCGGATTTGGAGCGGATGCGGCAGCATTTTTTCCAGGGTGATTATCGCGGAGGTGATCGACTGGCCAAGGAGTATCTGCAGCCGGAGAAGCTGAATTTTGGCACGAATCTGGGACTATGCCAGGTTATTCTGGATTTTGAGCAGAACACGAAGCCAGAGCCAGCCTTGGATTCTAGTGGAGAGGCGGAACCGCTGTTCCACCGGGAGCTGGATCTGGATGAGGCGGTTGTGCGTTCGGCTTGCGAGGTGGAAGGGATGGAGATGGCGCGGGAGGTATTTGCTACCCATGCGGATCAGGTGATGGTATCCCGGATACGGAGCCATGGTTCGTTAGGCGTGACATGCAGCATCTCGATTCAGGGGGATAACGGTCCTTTTCAAACCACGGTTACAGGGAAGGACACGATTGAATTTCAGGGAAAAGCATGGGAAAACATTCACAGCAACGGAGCGTGCGGCGTGTCCTGCCAAGGCTTGCTGCGAGTAGTGGCAGAGGGAGGGCAGTTGAGCGGTTCCGCTGGTACCCTTACAGTCGCGGGCGCGGATGAGGTGTCGATTTATTTTGCGGTGAATACGGATTACCGTCAGGAGGGTGAGAGCTGGCGAGCGAAAAGCGCGTTGCAGCTGGAGCAGGCCATGCGGAAGGGATATGAGGCGCTGCGGACAGATCACCTAGCGGATTATCAGCCGCTGTATGCACGTGTAAGTATGGATCTGGGAAGCTCGGTGCACTCCGGTCTGCCAACGGACGAGCGGATAGCCAGATTCAAGGGGGGCATGCTGGATGACCCGGCGTTGTTTGCACTTTTTTTTCTAATATGGGCGGTTTTTGACAATCAGCGGTTCCCGCGAAGATTCTGTCCTGCCGATGCATCTGCAAGGGATATGGAATGACGGCGAGGCCAACAAGATGGCCTGGAGCTGCGATTATCACCTGGACATGAACACCCAAATGAACTATTTTCCGACGGAGGCCGTGAACTTAAGTGAGAGCCATCGGCCGCTCATGCAGTATATTCGGAAGTTATCCGAGGCTGGTCGCTCGGCAGCCCGACATTATTACGATGCCGACGGCTGGGTGGCGCATGTATTCTCCAACGCGTGGGGATTCGCGTCACCGGGGTGGGAGACGTCCTGGGGCCTGAACGTGACGGGCGGGCTGTGGATCGCCACGCATATGATGGAGCATTATACTTACAGCCGCGACGAGATGTTCTTGGAGGAGCTGGCTTATCCCGTTCTGAAGGAGGCAGCGGCCTTTTTCATGGATTACATGACCTTACATCCGAAGTATGGCTGGCTGGTGACCGGACCGTCGAATTCGCCGGAGAACAGTTTCTATACGGACAATCGGGAGGAAGGGCATCAGCAGCTGTCCATGGGTCCGACCATGGATCAGGTCCTGGTCCGGGATTTGCTGGAGTTCTGCCTGAAAGCCGCGCAGACACTGGGCAGGGACGAGGAGCTTCAGCAGAAGTGGCAGGCTGCGCTGACTCAGCTTCCGCCGCTGATGATCGGCAAGCAGGGGCAGCTGCAGGAATGGCTGGAGGACTACGAGGAGGCGCAGCCGGAGCATCGCCATCTGGCGCTATCTATTTGCCCTTTACCCCGGCAGCCAGATCACACCGCACCATACCCCGGAACTAGCCGCGGCCGCCCGAGTGACCTTGGAGAACCGGAACAGCCGGGCCGACCTAGAGGATATCGAGTTTACCGCCGCCCTGTTCGGTCTCTTCTACGCCCGACTGCATGACGGGAACCAAGCCGTCCAGCACATCGCCCACCTCATCGGGGAGCTGTCCTTCGACAACATGCTCACCTACTCCAAACCTGGCGTGGCCGGAGCCGAGGCCAACATCTTTGTCATCGACGGCAACTTTGGCGGCACCGCCGCCATCGCGGAAATGCTGCTGCAGAGCCACGAAGGCGAGATTCATCTCCTGCCTGCACTGCCGGCCATATGGCCTACGGGGAGTGTGAAGGGGCTGAAGGCGAAAGGAAATATTGAGGTGGATCTGAGATGGGAAGATGGGAAGTTGGTTGAGGCGAGGGTGAGGGGGAATGAGAGTGGAAGGGTGCGGGTGTTTTATGGGGGGAGGGAGATGGAGGTAGTGATAGATACAGGAGTGGTGGCTATAGTTCAGCCACAGAACTGGTAATAAGATGTTTAGGTAGCATGAGGTGGGTCATTCAGTTTTTTAGGGAGATGTAAAGCGCTGGATGAAAGATGGAGCCAAAGACATAATTCGAGTTTGTTGAATACGGTAATTACACAAAAAATGAGTGTTTGTTTGGGAAAATGAATTCGCTAGGTTTCAAAATGTTATTCGGGTACTTCTTAAATATAAGCTGAAAAATTGAGCAATAAATCGTGGATATTGACATGTGAATTTACGGATTTAAGGCATTCTTTTCTATGTATGATTATCGATATTTTATTTGTTTGAAGGTAGAGCGGTCGACTTTGCCTACAAATTCATTGCTACCTGAAACAAGCTGATATCCCTTTATACGAGGAAATCAGCTTGTTTTTTAATTTAATTTTGATAACTTTCCATCTCATCTTCAACTAGTCCTACCAACTCAGCAGCCTTCATATCCAGCGCAGCGGCAATGGCAAGTAATGAATTTAATGTGGGTTGGTGAATACCTCGTTCAAGCATGGATATGTATGTTCGATCAAGATTACTGCGGAATGCCAGTTCTTCTTGGCTTACCTTCTGCTCCTTGCGAATGTTCTTTAATACTTGTCCAAAAATTGCTTCTGAGTTCAAGGCAATACCTCTTTTTGTACTCATTATCATTGTGTTTGTAATTGCACTTCCACGGAGTATACTCTACAAAAAGATGTAAATCTCTATTTTTTTATGATATGATCGTAGCAAAATATACCAATTGAAGAGGAGAACGAATGAAATGAAGAATTGTCAGAATTGTGGTGAGTAAAAACAACAGCTCGATTTCTTGTTTGCGGGAAAATGATGTAAGAGGCTTAAGTGTGTTGATAGGATCGACTCAATAAAAATCCTTTTTATGGGGGTTGAAGCTATGGCAAATAGGAATAGGGTTACAGGCATAATCAGCCAGGGGAGTAATCAGGTTAGACTGGAAGGTGAACAAACAATGCCAGAACAGCCTCAAAGTGAAAATGAGCAGATAAGTATTGATGATCACGTAGAAGTTCAGGTTTATGAAGAGACAGGGCAAGAACAAAATCAACAAGAAGAGAGGCTACTTGCCATTGAAGATATTATAAAGCCAGGAAAATTCGGAGTAACGAACAGCCAAATAGTTTCGGCCATTAAGCAAGTGATTGCGGATGGCTCAATCGAAAAGCTGAGGATGCTTCGTTCCATGTACCTGTATTCTTTTGAGAATTCCCTAAGGTATCTGAAAAAGTCGGAGCGAGAGTTCATTCAAAATAACCTGAAATTGAACAGGCCGGAGCGTGGATAGGTCATGCGCTCCGACTTGTTTTTATTTTGTGGGATTTCAGCTTGTCTTGCGTAGAATGATGTGCTTTGGGGAGAGGTAGATCTATTTCTTTAATGGGGTAAGATTCCAAAAAAATTATATTTGTCATATTCGATGATTTGTCATCAAAAGTGCTCGAATTTAACAAGTTTGGAGTAGAGAAGAATCTGGCGTTGAAGAAGCTGGTGGGCTCGGGAAGGGAATCGGGTGGAATTGACGGTTGTTATAGAAGATATTGATTGATTAAATCAAAATGCTCGACTAGAAAAAGTCGGGATTTTTTGTCGATGCTTCATGTTTTATGCAGAATTATAGAAGGTAAATCTAGTATAATGTGGAATACATCTTATAGTTTCGCATTTAGTCAAAAGGGATGTGGGGGATATGCAAGTTCTAAATAAGCAATATATGAAAGAAAGTTCTTTAGATAGTGGATTTTGGAGAGAAATTGGTGTTAAGCACGATGCAATACATGAACTTGAGTCAATTTTGGTGCATTCAAGATTAAAAAGTATATTAGCACAAATGAAAATGCCAGCACTGAATGAACTTAGAAAACTTTATCAATTAGGTGAATTTGAAGATGATGAGAGTCTGAGGGAAGCGCTGTTCAAACTAGATTTAGAAGAAAGAAAGCTGTTATTAAAGCTACATGACTTTTCAAATCGAAAGAAAAAAAGTCTGGATAAATATTATGAAAGTGTGAAGTTGGAAGATGAAAGATATGATAAATCATCTTTAGCTAAACTTCTTCATCTTTTTCATTTGTCCCCTGTACATCTAATTGAATTATTTACTTGGTATTTATGGGATAACAAGGCTTCCGGAAAATTATTCGTGTTTGATAAGGAAAATATCCCATACAGCGAAGCTAAAAAGATTGCAGAAGAGTATACTTATAACATTAAATTAAGGGACATTCTGTACAAAGCATCAGGTTCAAAAAATCAGTATCGAGTATATTCCTATTCAATAATTTTAAAGAAAGTTTTAGTTCTTCTATATAGACAAATAAGTGATGCCCCAAGAGCTGACTTCGTTTCGGCACCGAGGAATAGAGAGGTTTCTCCCACTCTTTTCCTGATTGATATTGATAAAAAAACAGTTGAAATAAAATCTTTGATTACTGAAGAGGGAGCAATTAAAAATTACTTACAATCAACACTAGGTAGTAACCTTGGAGAAATACAATCAAAGGTGTTCGTTGACTATAACAAAGAGGTATTTGTAAATTCTATTTTAAAAGGATCTTCAGTTACAGCTTCTGGTGATATTGTTACAGATTTTACGGTATTTAAAATAAAGTTTAGAGGGACTCCTCTAAAAAACTCACCACAAGTAACATTAGAATTAGACTCTCTTGATATTTGGCCTTCTGTAGAAGAGGCTCATACTAATGGAACGATTAATTTAGAAAGCATTAAGGACCTGGAGAGCATACAATTTAAATCTTCATTAGGTAATAGGTTAATTAGATCGACAGTTTTAGATAACGGAAATGTGATTTTTACAATGGACGATAGTAATTTGGATAGTGTTAATAAAAAACGAATTGAGGAGAAGTTTCTGGATAAATTCGGGGTTCCTCTTTATCGAGAAATATCAAATGAACTGTTTGATGAGGGTAAGGCAGATAAAGTTGATTATCTAATGACAATAAGCACAGTTGAGAAACCAAGTGAATTTATCAATTCAATCCTTACTCAATTGATAAAACAGTCTATTCTTATGGAACTGCAAAATAGTTTCTATTATTGCCCCCATTGTCGAATTGAATATGTTTATGAGGAACCAGAAGAGGTTCCTCATACTTGTAAAGACTGTGATGGTGATAGAATATCGAAACGCTCATCTAAAGTCATTACCGTTAACTTGGATGCAGTATATGGCTTAATAAAAAAAAGATGCAATGAGAAATTAACTCGATGGGAGTTAGTAAGGGAAAACGTTTTGAAAGTTGGAAGTGTTGAACTAAAATGCTTGCATCTTTCACATCAACAAATAGAAATGGGTTTGCAAATTGTAATAACAGATAAATCTCTTCAAAAAAGTGCTTTAAAACAATTAAACCGATTAATGAAACCCACAATCTTAGTTCTAGTAGGTCAATCCGAAAGACTTATTAATTACTCTAATTATAGTTGCGTTGAGCCAGTGAATTTTGGTAAGATATACATAGAAGGGGAACAAACGTTCTCTAAACTTATGGAAGAATGGTCAAATAAATTACAAACAAGAACTAAAACTTTCTTGTCTGCAGCAGCAAACGAAGCTTATAACTCGATTGGGGAAATGACGGAATATGATCTTAAAAATAAAGTGTACACTGATAAGTTTTTTGAGGATGATGTGTTCGCTTTATTGAAAGATATCTTTTCAAACGCTGAAAAATGGGGCAAGGAACTTTCTGGAAAAGAAGTTCCGGAAGGAATCTTCGCTCTAGCTTTTAAACAGGACGGGAAGATTCGTCAACGAGTGTTTTCTTATGACTGTAAGCTGAATACCAATGGAAAAGGATATGATCTTAATAAAAGTGAGCAAAGAAAAGCAGTTGAATATGTAAACACTTTGAATTCAAATGACTATATACAGACATTTAGTGATAAGAATCAACTAAGTGGACATATTTTCATAAGCAATCAATTTAGAAGTAATAATTTTAAAACAATGACTGCTCACTTTTATGAACATTTAAATGAAAGTTTCGATTCTAAAGCTATATTTCTTGATGTTAGTGTTCTATGCTATTTACATGAGCATTTTGCATAATTCGAAAATT